>QIGJ01000176.1 GCA_003229995.1 Gammaproteobacteria bacterium
ATCATGGTGAAGTCCCTTTCACCTGCTTTTATATGCTGCTGTATTTGTTGCAAAGTTTGGTACAACATAGCAGCACGTTCACGTTCTTCATTGGAAAGATAGGCATTACGTGAACTCATGGCTAGGCCGTTTTTTTCGCGCACAGTGGGCACGCCCATGATGTCAACGGGAAAATTCAGGTCGCTGACAAAACGCCGGATCACCTGCAATTGCTGAAAGTCTTTTTCACCAAATACCGTAATATCCGGTTGTGCCATGTTGAACAGTTTGGCCACTACGGTGGCAACACCCACAAAATGGCCGGGGCGATATTCACCGCACAGAATATTGGAAATCTCCGGTACTTCAATACGGGTTTCCTGTTGAAAGCCTGCGGGATACATTGCCTGCACAGTGGGTGTAAAAACCACATCGGGCGGTTTATCTACGGCTGACAGTTTTTTACCGTCCTGCTCAAAAGTACGCGGGTAACGTTCAAAGTCACCACCATCATCACTGAATTGCATGGGGTTAACAAAAATGCTGACGATAACGCGATGTGCATTTTTCTGCGCCTGTTCGACTAACTGCAAATGTCCAGCATGAAGATTGCCCATGGTGGGCACCAGGGCGATACGTTCGCCGTTCGCCCGCCAGCGGGCAACCGTGGTGCGCAATTCAGCCACGGTATCAAGGATTTTCATAGTCTGAGACTAAAAGGAATGTTCATCAGCGGGGAAACTGCCGTCTTTGACAGCTTGCACATAGGCGCGCACGGCTCCGCGAATATCGTCCGCTTCCTGCAAAAAGTCCTTGCTGAAGCGGGGACGTTTTCCGGGGGTGATGCCCAACATGTCATACAGTACCAACACTTGCGCATCACATTGTGGGCCTGCGCCAATGCCGATCACCGGTATATCCACGGCTGCGGTAATTTCTGCAGCTAACCGTGAGGGTACACACTCTAATAATAAGCTGTCAGCCCCGATATCTTCCATGGCATGCGCATCAAGCAGCATGGCTTTGGCCTGCTTTTCATCACGCCCTTGCACTTTGTAACCGCCCAGTTTGTTGACGGATTGCGGTAACAGTCCAAGGTGGGCGCATACCGGTATGCCGTGTTCCGTCAGAAGGCCTACTGTTTCCACCATGAGTGCGCCGCCTTCCAGTTTGACCATGTGTGCGCCACCCTCTTTCATTAAACGGCCTGCACTGGTCAGCGCCTGTACCGGGGTGGCGTAGCTCATAAACGGCAGGTCTGCCATTACCAAGGTATTCTGGCTGGCGGTACGCACCATTTGCGTGTGATAAATCATTTCATCCAGTGTGACTGGCAGGGTGCTGTCCCGTCCCTGGAGGATCATTCCCAGTGAGTCACCCACGAGGAGAATCTCCACCCCTTCTTCCACCAGAATTTGCGCGAAGCTGGCATCGTAGGCGGTAAGGCAGGTGATTTTTTCACTGGCTTGTTTCATTTTTCGCAGGGTGGATGTGGTAATACGGCTCATGGTGGGCCTCCTCGTTCTAACCGGGATTGTTGGTTCAGAGATCAAACGAACCAGGATTGAAGTAGTGTCTACCGCTGGTGGTTTTGTGCAGATGTTCGACCAGCAATTGATAATCCTGCGGGTTGTTAACCAGATCAATATCCGCTGCATTGACAATTAACAACGGTGTTGCCGAATAATGATAAAAGAAGCGGGTATAGGCTTGTACCAGTCGTTCCAGGTAGTTGGTTTCGATAAAACGCTCATATTCCCGACCACGCTTTTGCACCCGGTTCAACAACACGTCTACTGGCGCTTGCAGATAAATCACCAGATCGGGCTGAGGTGCATCCACGGTAATATTGTTATAGACCTGTTCATAAAGTTGCAGTTCATCGTCATCCAGCGTTAACTGAGCAAACAAGCGGTCTTTTTCCAGAATGAAATCGGCTACCCGTACCGGTGCAAACATGTCGGACTGCCGCAGCGCCTGAATTTGCCGGACACGCTGAAACAGGAAAAACAGCTGTGTGGGCAGCGCCTCGTGCCGGGGGTTGCGATAAAAACGCGCCAGAAAGGGATTTTCCTCGGCATTTTCCAGTAGCAGTTCGCCACCCAAATCTTCCGCAAGCCGTTTGGCAAGACTGGTTTTTCCCACGCCAATGGGGCCTTCAATAACAATATAACGGGGAATATCCGCTGAACTCATGGTACGTCTGACTCTACTGTTAAGGAATGGAATTTAACTTTTCCAACTCGCCACGCGGACAGGCCGCCAACAGGCTGACCAGGGTTCCTTTGCCAGGAATACACAAATGCTCCGCCTGTTCGGCCAGTAATTCTGCCAAAGGATACAGCACGAAGTTGCGTTCATACAGCCCCGGATGGGGTACAGTGAGTTCAGGCAGATCAATGATTTCATCACCGAATAACAGAAGATCGAGATCCAGGGTGCGTGCCCCCCAACGTTCTGCGCGCTGCCGGTAATGTTGATTTTCCAGATTTTGCAAGGCGGCCAGCAATTCCAAGGGGCTCAGCCCAGTATTCAGTGCGGCCACGGCATTGAGGTAGTCGGGTTGATTATTGGGCTGCCCGGGAGTCAGCATTGGCGGGCTACGATACAAAGAGGAATGCGCCAGACAACGGCTTTGTGGCAATACATCAAGTTCGGTCAACGCGGTGCGCAATTGAGTTTTGGGCTGGGCCAAATTGCTGCCTAGGCCCACGTAAGCAACGGTCACGTTTCAGGTTATCCCTGGGCCATTTTTTTACGACGACGGCGACGTTTTTTCCGGACACTTCCCGGGGGTACCTGCTGCACCATATTGGCTCGATTGTCCGTGTTGACCTCTTGGTACTCCGTCCACCAGTCGGCCAGTGGTTGAAGTTCATCTTCACCCGTGTCTGCACGCAGCAGTAAAAAATCATAGGCCGCACGAAAGCGGGCTTGTGCAAACAGGCGTTCGGCCCGCTTACCATTACGTCGTTTCAGTCGTGCCTGCATTGTCCAGATTTCACGGGTTTGCAGGCTGAAACGTTTGGGCAGAGAAACGCGCTGAATCTGGGCAGCAATCACTTCGTCGCCCGCTCTTTGCAGGGACTGGATCTCACTGAGCCCCTCAGCCAGCAGAGCTTCAGCACGTTCACGCACGGGTTCCCACAATAACACGGCAAACAGATAGGCCGGGGTTACCGGTTTGCCCTCGGCCACCCGGTCATCGGTGTTGAACAGTCCTTTGACCACCAGCATGTGCGGGAACCCTTTTTCCTCTTTTGCCAGACAGGCGTCGGTTTCAGGGAACAAATAACGGAACAAATCGTAATGGCGCAGCAGTTCGAAGGTCTCCACTGCGTAGCCGGAAAGAAACAGCTTAAGCATCTCGTCAAACAAACGTGCCGCAGGTACCGCTTCCAATCGATCACCCAGTCGGGTGATCGGGGCTTCACTGTTGGCATGAATACGAAAACCCAGTTTGGCAGCAAAACGCACCGCGCGCAGCATACGTACCGGGTCTTCCTGATAACGTTGCTCGGCGTCACCAATGATACGCAACACCCCTTTTTCCAGATCACTTACCCCGCCGGTATAATCCACCACCGAAAAATCACGAATGTCGTAATACAGAGAATTAATGGTAAAATCGCGACGCCAAGCATCGTCTTCCAGGTTGCCATAAACATTATCGCGCAGGATCATGCCGTCTTCCATGTGCCCCATATCACCACTGGCCGCAGCGTGGCCACTGCGAAAAGTGGCCACCTCGATAATCTCACGACCAAAACGCACATGCACTAACTTAAAACGTCGGCCGATGAGGCGACTGTTGCGAAACAATCCGGTCACTTCCTCAGGATGTGCATTCGTGGCAATATCAAAATCTTTGGGTTCGCGTCCCAGCAACAGATCACGCACCCCTCCACCCACCAAAAAAGCCTCAAAACCGGCGGCCTTGAGGCGGTACAATACCTTTAATGCACTCTCACAGATGTTCGTCCGGGTAATGATATGCTCGGGCCGCGGAATGACATCGGGCGAGCCCGGTTTGTCTGTTAATTCAATAGTCAAAAGTTGCGATTCACAATAATATTCCAGCTGATATTTCTTGAGCAATTCCCAAGGCGGCGTATAATAACACTTTTTTTCGCTCGGGCTCCCTTCGTCTAATGGTTAGGACGCTGGCCTCTCACGTCGGTAATAGGGGTTCGAATCCCCTAGGGAGCACCACTGCGCATTTCTTCGCTACCCCGCTCGCTCAACAGTTGCTCGATGACCCCCAAAAACTGCTTGTGATTAAATGGCTTTTCCGCAAAATGACGAATTCCCAGCTTGTCAATCTGTTCAGCGCTGATTTGTTCAGTGTAGCCACTGCATAAAATAGTGGGTAACTGTGGTTGCAGGGTCAGCACTTTTTGTATCAACTCTTTGCCGGTTACCCCTGGCATGGTTTGGTCAGTAATGAGCAAATCAACTTCATCCCGATGAGTTTCAAAATAGACCCAGGCTTCGCGACTGTCACCATAGGCTTGTACTTCAAAACCCTTGCGCTTCAGCCAAGCTTGTAAAAAACCCAACACTGAAGGTTCGTCATCCACCACCAAAATACGCTTGCCTACCACAGTAGCAGAGGGTTTATTCGGGATTTCGGTCGGGTTGTGGGCAATTGCAACATGTTCATTTTCGATAATGCTGTCCTCCGTCAGAAGTGGAAATAATAGATAGAAAACGGTCCCCTGGCCTGTTTGTGACTCAACCCGGATATGCCCCTGATGGTCGTGCATGATTCCATGCACCACAGACAAGCCCAGTCCGGTGCCTTTGCCTACGTCCTTGGTGGTAAAAAAAGGCTCAAACAAATGTTCCAGGATATCAGGGGCCATACCATCACCACTGTCTCGCACCGACAGCGCCACATAATCACCCTGAATGGCTTCATGACACGAGGTACATTCCACCGGACACTGATGATGTAGGGTTTCAAGCCGCAAATCCAGCCGCCCTTTGCCATGCATAGCATCGCGGGCATTAACACACAAATTCATCACCATTTGCTGTAGTTGCACCGGTTCCATATTGATATTGATCCATTCATCGTCAGGCGGAGAATCAAACGTCAACTGAAGGCTGGTCGGTAAAGTGGAACGCAACATCTTCACTGTTTCTCTGATTAATGGTCGTGGGTCCAGGTCTGCCATGTTTGCTTCGTTGTTTCGACTGTATGTCATCATTTGCTGAATCAGATCACGCGCCCGTTCACCGGCCTTGTAAACCTGCTCCAGATACTCCTGTAGTTTTTCCTGTCCTTCGCCGACACAACGGGTTAATGCCAGATCGGTATAACCATTAATGCTGGCAAGAATATTATTAAAGTCATGCGCTATACCGGCCGTCAGCTGGCCGATAGCATCCATTTTTTGTGCTTGTTGCACCTGTTTTTCCATACGCTGATGTTCCAGTTTAAGCCGTTTGTATTCACTGACATCCTGAATATAAACCGATACACCCTCTGGCGAAGGATACACATACAAAGCCAGCCAACGGTTCAAGGGCGCATAAAACTCCTCAATCCAAACCCGGTTTTGCTCTTGCATGGCTCGACGCAAATGCACCTGAAAAAAACTGGCCACATCCGGCATAACATTCCAGATACACTCTCCACGCAACTTATGCCATGCCGTATTAAAAATGTTGGAGGCAGAAGGATTAACGTAAGTAAAACGCCATTGATCATCCAATGAGAAAAAACCATCACTGATACGTTCCAGTGTTTCATACATCTGCTTACTATGACTTTGTGCCATTTGCTCTGCCTGCAAGCGCTGTAATTCCAGTGCGGCACGCCTAGCAGCAACGCGCATTAAAGCACGCTCCGTTGCGGCTTCTTCACAAGGTTTGTCATCAATAGCAAACAACACGCCAATACCATAACCATCACTGTTGAGCAAAGGCTTCCCCCGATAGCTGACCGCTCCGATATCACGCAGCAGGATATCATCGGGATAACGCTCCACTACTTGTTCAGGAATGATCAGCGGCTCACGCTGGCTACAGACATCGTTGGAAGGCGTACCTTTCAACGCATACGTAAAAAGCTCACCTTCATGATCAGTGTCCCAAAAACCCAATAATTCAATATCGCTACCATTTTTAGAAATTTTACCCACTCCTGCCCAGCGCACATCCAAAGCCTCAGCGACAGATTTGGCAATGGAATGAAAAACATTCTTGGCAGGATCGGCAACGGTTAGCGCCTCCAACGCATCCACAAGACGTTTGCGCTCGGCAATATCACGCACAATGGCAATAAACTGGCCTGCACCATCATGTTCCGGGAAATACTGCAGAAAAAACTCCACCGGCACCGGCTGTCCTGATTTGTGCTGATGCACTGCTTCAAAAGTAAGGCTGTCTACTTCATCATTTAACAATGGCAAAAGCATTGTACGAAATTGTTGCCTATCCATTTCCGATGTAATATCCACCGGTCCCATCTCTAACAATTCAAGTTCGGTATATCCTACCTGTTCAACGGCACCCATATTCACATAGGTAAAAGAAAGATGCTCAGCATCAAAGATAAAAACGCTATCGAGCGTCTGATCCAGAAGCTGTTTAAATTTACTTAAATCACGCCGTGATAAAACCTGCTGGGTAACATCAGTACGAATGGAAATATATTGTTCCGGTTTACCCTGGTCATTAAAGACAGGCATGATGGTAGTCTGCACCCAGTAATCACTACCGTCTTTACAACGATTCTGGATCTGCCCCTGCCAGATTCCACCCTGTGCAATGGTGCGCCACAGTCCACGAAAAAATTCCGACGGGTGATGCTCAGACTTAATAATACGGTGATCGGCTCCCATCAGTTCATCCCGCTGGTAACCACTGACTTCACAAAATTTGTCATTGGCATAAGTAATAATGCCAGCCACATTGGTCACCGAAATAATCGCATGCTGATCAAAAACTTTTTGTAGAATTTCCAGTGGTGCCAAGCCCAGTTTCGGCAGTTCGGAACCCAATATACGATTTTCAAATGCCATATCACCCCTTCCAGGTCAGTGCGCCAGTACGTTGAATATTTTCAAAGACCTCAGTCCCCATATCGCACTCTTCACCAACGCTTAACAGCAGGTCATCAGATCGCTCATGCAAAATTTTCAGAAACAGTGCCGTCAGCTCAGGATCACGCCAGCCACTTTCTACCTCCCCGGTCATAATCAGGGTAATTTTTTCAATACTGAACGCGGGTTTATAGGGTCGCGCATTGGCCAAGGCATCATAAATATCGACTAACTGAAAAACGCGGGCCAACAATGGAATATCTTCACCCTTTAAACCATCAGGGTAACCACTACCATCCCAACGCTCATGGTGGCTGCGCACAATCGGCTGGGTTAATTCCATGCTCTTCAGACCACGCAATAATTCATCACCAATAATGGTATGCTGACGCATTACAATCCATTCTGCATCGTTTAACGGTCCGTCCTTGAGCAAAATACTGTCTGGAATGCCTAACTTGCCAATATCGTGCAACACACCACCTCGGCGCAATGCGGTCAGTTCTTCTGAACTCAGGCCCATGGCCTCACCCATCACTACCGAAATATGTGCCAGGCGCGAACAATGGTTACCCGTGTGTTCGTCACGCGCTTCCACCATACGCGCCAAGGCAAACAATAACGTCTCGGCATTTTCCAACTGATCGGTGACCCTTTTGTGCGTCGCCAGATTATCCGTACGTGCCATCAACTCCATGGGATTATACGGTTTATGAATAAAATCATTGACTCCCGCTTGCAGACTTTTTAGCATCTCCATGCGATCATTGGTGCCCGTCACCATAATCACCGGCAACAATTTCAAACCCAGCTCATTGCGAATCTGTCGGCACAGCTCATCACCATCCATGCCGGGCATGCGCTTGTCAGCCAATACCACATCAAATTCTTCTTCACGTAATTTATCCAACGCTTCTTCGCCATTAGAAGCTTCACTTACACAATAGCGCGAACCGCTCAAGACTTCTTTTTCCAATTCCCGATGCTGTTTTTCATCATCAACAATAAGTACCTTGAACGGTTGCTGTATTTTAGCCAAAGACATTTTTTATTCCCTCAATTAATGTCAGGTTGTCAGGCCAGAGTACGCAGTTATTTAGCTTTTCAACTGCAAAATAAATACTTCCTGATGATTATTTTTTGTTCTAGCAATGGAAAATTTTTATGTTGTTTTCCTAAACTAGAAATATTCGTTATTTTTTCTATCGCACTTCATCCACCCAATACAATCATTTAAATAATGGAGTTTTATCATGCAGTCTGGCCAGACAGGCTTCAGCCCCTGCTGCCATAGCCTGTATCATATTCCCAAGTATATACCTGTCATTACTATCACCTTTACTATCACCTTTGTACCACAGGTTCCGGATTCTCCTTGATTTCTCAGCATACATCAAAACCTTTGATGCCCAGCATCAACCCCAATCGCTACGGGTATATATGCTCGCTGATGACCTAAACCCTGAGCAACAGCCCGTCAAATACCAGACCAGACATGGCAACGATTATAACGGTTTTATTATTTGCAGCGAATACATTGCCATTGGTAAAAACTTCTTTATAAAAAAAATAATGCATTTCACTGGCAAAATATCCTGTTTTATTGCATCAAAAAGTGCCTAAATCTTGCACACATCGAATACATCTGCTAATTACAATGGTCAATACACCGCTTGGGAATCTCAAAATGTCGATTGATTACGAAGAAAAGCGTGATTTTATTCGCATGAATACTGAACATGTTTTGCAATTTAGGGCACTCGGCTCGGATGACGTTCAACAAGGGATCTGCTGTAATCTCAGTGCCACAGGTATTATGTTTATCACTGAACAGGAAATTACGCAGGGAACGGAACTGGCAGTCACTATCACACCACAAAATTCCGTGGTATCACCGTTTGCTGCGGTGATAAAAGTAGTACGTACAAAAACCAATGGCGTACCATTACAGCACAGCATTGCTGGTAAGATCACCTCAATCCAGTAAATTTCAGATCAGGTTATTTATGCACAGAATACTGGACCGGGTAATGCGCAATAAACTCAGGGTTCAAAACGAATCACATCCCCCTGGCTCAGTCTGGCCGTCTCCGAGTCCAGCTCTCCCACTGAAAAAAGTCGCTGCACCTGAGTCACCACCAAAATACTGGCGGGACTTTCTGAAAAACCCAATGCCCGCTGCCCCGGCAGATCATTCACTGCTGACTGGCTCAACTGAAAAGTATTCAGCACATCGCCCACCTTGATGTTGGCTGCACCACCAGCATCAAAAAACACCTGCTTTCCCTCGGCGCGAATGACCCGCGCGGTGAACAACTGTGCATTGAGATCATTAACCAACATGCTCACTAATTTATCCAGAACACGATGAACCCGCTGACCAAAAGGTGAAGCATAAAACTTGTCGTTCAATACCGGCAGAGTGGTGGGAAAATCAAACAATCCGGCATCCACTACCGATTCATTGAGCCGATGACGTGCCACTTCGGCACCGGTAATACCATCATGCACGATGACATCCAGCTCCAAATGTCGCACTCGAACACCCAGCAAGTGTCTGGTAATACCCATGTCACGAATCACCCCGCTTACCACAAACTGCACCCCCAGGGATTCCGCAAATTCTGTGGCCAACTGTCCGACTTCTCGTGCCGCTGGCAGCGCATCCAAAATACGCCCTTGCGACATCACGCCATCATCACCCAGCGGCAACAAATACAGTGAAGCATCCGCAGTGCGCACACGACCATCCACATCCAGGCGACGTTTCAATTCGCGGGCAAGTGCAATTTCAATATTCGGCAAATCAGCAATTTGGGCACGATCCAGCACATGAAACTGGGTAATCGCCATCTTGCGGCGATACTGACCACTCAAACCGGATGGGACTGGCGATGCTGGCAGGCTGGCGGTACGCACACCGGCATTTGTACCCAGAGCACGATTTGTCACCGCAATCACACCCGGCACTTGCGCCCGAATGCGCACATAATAATGGGTTTCGTCTGTCCATTCGTCGAGAATCACCACATTGGTGACATTGCCCCGCGCAGTAAAACGGACATTATCCGACACCACCCCACGGGACGACACCACTGTGGTGGTGGAAACCTGGGCATTGCTCTGCAACAGTGCTTGTCGAATGGCATCCTGCAAAGCCAGACGTTTGGCCACACCGATCGGTCCATTAATCGGCGAAGTGCCTTCCGCTTCCACCCCTTGTGCCTGCACCTCACCCAACAACATTCCGGCCAATAACAACCCGGCACACCACATAAAATACGTTTTCATCAATCGCACGCCTATCACCACGCTGGCTCCTCCGGTTTATCACCGGCAACATCACTGATGACAAATGATCAATTACTGCCGCTAGCGGCAAAAAACAGCAAAATCTTTAGTCATTACACGGGTTTAAGCATCTCCGCAGAATTCGTGACCGTACTCGTAAAAATATCGCAGAGCCTTGTAAACACTAAAGAAACCCCGGTAATACGCCGTTGTAGCAAAGACAGAGACTCACGATGAAATTTTGTACATGCTACTGAATACACTATCCGTGCCAATGCACCACCTGTTACAGCAAACAGCGCAACAAGTCATGTTGCCACTGATATTGCTTTGCAGTATTAGTGGCGTCACCATGGCGGGCATGCAGCACTATCAAGCACCATTGGAAAACGTGAATTGGCAAACCTCATCGAAAAAATTACAGTGCATACTGAGCCACGACATTCCTCTCTACGGCACGGCCACCTTTGCACAAACCGCCGGCCATAAGCTGGGATTCAAGCTGGTCGTAAAACGCCAGGCCAGCCGCGCCAAAGACCGCGCTCATTTACGTTCCCTGCCACCAGAATGGAAACACCGGGTAGACGTGGTAGATTTGGGTGAAATACCCATACACAAAGGCGACACCCCGTTTCAATTACAAGAAAATTTGTCACGTCGTATGCTGGCCGAATTACAAAAAGGCATGTTCCCTACTTTCAGTTATCGTGACTGGGCTGATGCCCGTGATCAGGTTACCGTCTCCCTGCCTGGCATTAACATAAAACCGGTACTGGATAAATTTATCGCCTGTCTGGCAAACCTGCCGATTTATAAATTTACGGACTTTAAAGACAGCCTACTGCACTTTGCCTTTGGCAAAAGTACGCTCAGCAAAAAAGATCGGAAACGCCTTGATGAACTGGTACGTTATATCAAAACTGATCCGCAACTAAAATACATCGACATTACTGGCTACACCGACAATGTCGGTCGACGCCGCAGCAATGACAAACTCAGTCAACAACGTAGCCAGGCGGTAAAAAACTACCTCATTACCAAAGGCATTTCACCGCAACTGTTTAAACTGAAAGCCCTCGGCGAACGCCATCCAGAGGCCAGCAACCGCACCGACGAAGGCCGTGCCCGGAATCGGCGCGCCATGGTCGAACTGGTTAAATAAGTCATCAACCTTTAAACAATTTTTACATTCACACAGGAAAGAAATATGAACAACCAATGGAAAATTATTTTACTCTCAATTTTTATCATGAGCCTGATCGCCTGTTCCGAGCAAACATCATCAGAAAAAACAGCGGCAGAAAAAGAGCATTTTCTGAGCGAAAAACTGGAAACCATCAAAAAGGCCGAAGCAGTGGAACAGATGATTCAGGATGCCGCCACGCAACAGAGACGTAATATCGAAGACCAAGACGGCTGACAATTAACTCTCAATCAATAATTGGTAAGGAATGGGCGCACAAAGGGCGCAAAGAACGCAAAGTTTTTAGTGTTTTTCTCTCCGTCCTTTGCGTCTCTGCGACCTCTGTGTTTATAACTCACCACTTGTCAGTACCACTCCTTAAACTCCCAATACACCGGAATGATTATCTAGGGGCTTAAACCTCTGGATTTTGGCTAAAAACAGATGAAATTTTGGGATTTAGGTATAAGTCTTCGCGTCTTTGCACCAGGGTTTTATCATTTCTACCTTGCAAATAAAAAAGCCTCTCAAATAGAGGCTTTTTATATCTTATTTTACAAAATTGATTCTGGGTGACGTTTAAAACGGAATATCATCATCAAAATCACCCATGCCACCCCCAGCCGGTGCGGCAGCCGGTTGCTGTTGCGGAGCAGCGCCCGAGGACTGACCGGATGATTGATTAAAGTTCCCACCATTTCCTCCACCCCCACCACGGCTGTCCAGCATCTGCATTTCGTTAGCGACAATCTCGGTGGTATAACGATCATTACCACTTTGATCTTGCCACTTGCGGGTTTGCAGCTTGCCTTCGATATATACCTTGGAGCCTTTTTTCAGATATTCGCCCACGATTTCTGCCAGACGCTGAAAAAACACCACTCGATGCCATTCCGTCTTTTCCTTTTGTTCACCCGTATTTTTGTCTTTCCAGCTTTCACTGGTGGCTATCGTGACATTGGTCACGGCACCCCCGTTGGGCATGTATTTCACTTCGGGATCCTGCCCCAGATTACCAATCAAGATAACTTTGTTTACGCCGCGTGCCATTGTCTTTTCTCCTGCTTGTACACTGTTTTATTCAAAAAATAATTTAACTGCTTTGCTTTTCTGCATTGTCAACAAATTCGTCATCCGCTGCAAAGGCCTTAAGTGCTTCACGATCCAGAGCATGCAAATCCACTTTCAGATAAGCCACACCATCCTCGGCAATCACCACCGCTTCAGCAACACCGGTCACCCTGGTGAACTCGCCCACCAGATGTCGTGCCCGTTCTTCGCTGATGGAGCCCACCCTCACTAGGTGGCTACTGAGATAACGTGGGCTTTGCATGGTGGCAGCCACCAAAAACCACACGGCCGCCATACCGGCACATAAGCCAAATACGGCTTCAAAACCCATGGCACCGTACAGCCAGCCACCCAGTACACCGCCAAAAAAAGCGCCGAGAAACTGTGAGCTGGAGTACATTCCCATGGCGGTGCCTTTGTTGTCGGGCGAGACCATTTTCGCGACCAGTGAAGGCAATGAGGCCTCCAGCACATTAAATGCGGTAAAAAAGATGAACAATCCCAGCACGATACTGGTAATCGAGTCGTAACCAAACATGAAAATCAGCTGACCCACACCTAACACCAACACCGAGGCGGTAAATACGCTCTTCATGCGGCGCTTTTTCTCAGCAATGATAATAAACGGCACCATCAACAACATGGCAAACACCATCACCGGCAGATAAATGTACCAGTGCTGCTCGGCGGCTAGCCCAGCATGATCACGCAGAGCCAGTGGCAGCACCACAAACGTTGCGGTCAGCATCATGTGCAGTACCATGATACCAAAATCCAGGCGCAGCAGTTGGGGGTCACGAATCACGTTTTTGAGCTGAGCGGGCACAGTCTGCGCATCGCGGTGCAATACGCTGCGCACCGGGTTTGGCACCACAAAATGCAATACGGCGATGGCCACCAGTGCCAACACGGCGGTCAACCAAAAAATGCCATCCACACCAATCCAGTTGCTGAACAACGGCCCCATCACCAGCGACACGGCAAAGGCCACACCAATGCTCATGCCTATGATAGCCATGGCACCAAGGCGTTTTTCTTCGCGGGTGAGATCCGCCACCAGTGCCATCACTGCGGCGGCAATGGCTCCCGCACCTTGCAGCGCCCGACCAAAAATCACCCCATTCATCGTATCTGCGGTGGCTGCTACCACGCTGCCGATAACAAAAATAATCAACCCAAGAATAATCACCGGTTTACGGCCAAAGTGATCCGAGGCCATACCAAAGGGAATCTGCAATGCCGCCTGGGTCAGGCCGTAAATGCCAATAGCCAGGCCGATGAGCGCAGGTGTATAGCCCTCCAGCGTTTCCGCATACAATGCAAACACTGGCAGGATCATAAACAGACCCATCATTCTCAGGGCATAAATACCCGCCAGGGAAAATACGGCACGGCGCTCGCTGGGAAGCATGGCGTCGTCTGTTGTCGTTTTATGGGTGGTTTTGTGGGAGGAGGATTGCGTCACTACGATACTTGCTCAACTGAAATTTATTGTTGCTGGTTTTTGCGTCATTCAGACAGAACGGCGTATGATATCAGGTTTGCGTTCCGCCGGAAAAACCCGCGCGCCCTTATTGAACCCAAAAGTTGAACCCAAAAGCAACCCAAAAAACGCTAACACGAGATGTCGCCAGCATGGATTTAATACGTATTCAGGGTGCCCGCACCCACAACCTCAAAAATATCAACGTGGAATTACCACGGGATAAACTCATTGTGATTACAGGGTTATCGGGCTCGGGCAAATCTTCCCTGGCCTTTGATACCATTTATGCCGAGGGCCAGCGCCGTTATGTGGAGTCGCTTTCCGCCTACGCGCGCCAGTTCCTGTCGATAATGGAAAAACCCGACGTAGATCATATTGAGGGACTGTCTCCAGCCATCTCCATCGAGCAAAAATCCACCTCGCACAACCCTCGCTCCACCGTGGGTACCATCACCGAAATTTACGATTATTTGCGACTGTTATTCGCACGCGCTGGTGAGCCGCGTTGCCCCGAACACGATACCAGCCTGGAAATGCAAACCGTCAGTCAGATGGTGGATCAGGTGCTGGCCCTGCCGGAAGGCACAAAAATCATGTTGCTGGCACCTGTAGTGCGCAACCGCAAGGGCGAACATCTCACGGTGTTTAAAGATTTACGCGCCCAGGGTTTTGTGCGTGTGCGTGTTAATGATGAGCTGTTTGAACTGGACGGTGTGCCGGAGCTGGATCTGCGCAAAAAGCACAGTATCGAAGTTGTGGTGGACCGGCTCAAAGTACGTGACGATCAGCAGTCACGACTGGCCGATTCCTTTGAAACGGCACTGGCCCTCACCGATGGTATTGCTTCGGTGATGCTGATGGATAATGCACAGGGAGCGAACGGAGAACAGGAGCTGTTGTTTTCTGCCCAGTTTGCCTGCCCGCAATGCGGTTATTCCCTGCCGGAACTGGAACCCCGCATGTTTTCCTTCAACAACCCGGCGGGGGCCTGTGGCGGTTGTGATGGCCTGGGTGTAAAACAGTTTTTTGATGCTGAACGCGTGGTGCGTCACCCGGAACTGTCCCTGCCTGCAGGCGCTATACGTGGTTGGGATAAACGCAATGCCTATTACTTTCAGATGATCAGCTCGCTGGCAGAACATTACCACTTTGCGTTAGACACACCGTTCCATGAGCTGCCGGAAAATATTCAGCACATCGTTCTTAATGGCAGTGACACGGAAGAAATCGAATTTCGTTATTACAAGGACAAACATAACAATAACGGTACTTTCACCAGCCGTACCCACGCTTTCGAGGGTATTTTGCCCAACATGGATCGCCGCTATCACGAAACCGATTCCAATGTGGTACGCGAAGAGCTGGCAAAATATCTCAATACTCGCTCCTGCCCTGATTGCGGCGGTACACGACTGGCCAAAGGCCCACGTCATGTATTCGTCGCACAATCGACACTGCCCGAATTAACCGCGCTACCCGTAGGCCGGGCACAGGCTTTTTTTGCCCAACTGAAATTAGCGGGCCACCGAGGGGAAATTGCAGAAAAAATTGTCAAGGAAATCGGCCAACGACTGGATTTTCTGGTCAACGTCGGCCTCGATTATCTTTCATTGGACCGCAGTGCCGATACTTTGTCTGGCGGCGAAGCACAACGCATCCGTCTGGCCAGCCAGATCGGCGCTGGCCTAGTGGGAGTGATGTACGTACTGGACGAGCCCTCCATCGGTTTGCATCAACGTGATAACCAGCGTCTGCTGAATACACTCACTTATCTGCGTGATATGGGCAATACGGTCATCGTCGTCGAGCATGACGAAGATGCCATCGTCAGTGCGGATCATGTGCTGGACATCGGCCCCGGTGCGGGTGTGCATGGAGGCGAAATTGTCGCGCAAGGCACACCACAGGAAGTCATGGCCAATGAAAATTCACTGACGGGCGCCTATCTGTCCGGACGCAAAGCCATCGCAATCCCCGTGCAACGTACCCTGCCGGATACAACACGACAAATCCGTATTTTCGGCGCGTCGGGCAATAACTTGAAAAAGGTGGATGTGGATATCCCTGCCGGACTGATGACGGCAGTAACCGGCGTGTCGGGTTCCGGAAAATCCACGCTTATCAACGACACTCTGTTCCGTTTTGCCGCACAGCAAATCAATAACAATCCGGAAGCACCTGCGCCGATGGAAAAAATAGAAGGGCTTGAGCAATTCGACAAAGTGGTGGACATCAACCAAAGCCCCATCGGTCGCACACCACGCTCAAACCCGGCCACCTATGCAGGCCTGTTCACACCCATTCGTGAACTATTTGCCGGTACCCAAGAGGCGCGTGCGCGTGGTTACACACCAGGCCGTTTCAGCTTTAACGTCAAAGGTGGCCGTTGTGAAGCCTGTCGCGGTGACGGCGTTATCAAGGTGGAAATGCATTTTCTGCCGGACATCTACGTGCCCTGCGATATCTGCAAAGGCAAACGCTACAATCGCGAAACCCTGGAAATCAAATACAAAGGACTGAACATCTACGAAGTGTTAGAACAAACCGTGGAAGACTCGCGGGCTTTTTTTGATGCCATTCCATCGGTAGCCCGTAAATTGCAAACCTTGATGGATGTCGGTCTCAGTTACATCAAATTAGGCCAAGCGGCCACCACACTGTCTGGCGGTGAAGCCCAGCGTGTCAAACTGGCACGCGAATTGTCCAAACGCGATACCGGCAACACACTGTACATTCTTGATGAACCTACTACTGGTCTGCATTTTTATGATATCGAGCAATTACTCGGTGTGTTGCATCGATTACGTGACCACGGCAATACTATCGTAGTCATTGAGCACAATCTCGATGTGATTAAAACAGCCGACTGGGTTATTGATCTGGGGCCGGAAGGTGGTGAAGGTGGCGGTACAATTGTCGCCTGTGGCTCACCAGAGAAAATTGCTGCAACAAAAAACTCCCATACCGGCCACTTCCTGAAATCAGTTCTGGCATCCACCGCACTCAAGGCAACGGGTACGCATTAATAAGGAACACGCACGAAATAACGTCCCTGTTTGGCCCCCGGATTTAGTGCGACTTCGTTCGTTCTGATTGACGACTGCATGGATGCAGGAGGTAGAGCAACGCAGGAGCAGTTGCCGAACAAAAATGCAGGAAGTCGTTCTATTTCGAATTTTTGTGATTCAAGAACGAGCAAAGACAGGTTAAAAGCAGGAATGCCAATGGCATTTACGTTATTTAATTTCTATTCCAAGCTGCAAAAATCATAACCTTTGACTAGTATTGTGCCATCGGTTGTAATGGGATCAGGGCATTGGCTACCGGTCGCCACCGGGCACCCTGAAAAAATATCATAAACACAAAAAAACAGGTGCTGTTTCAGGATGAGCTTGCCCCAGGATCACGTCGTTAAACCGAAACACGACAACATTGATGCCGACCAGCATGTGGAGAATACTTTGATGAACGAGCCTGCTGGCAAGATACACACGCTTTCTCCCGCCAGCCCATCCACGATAACCGAGCAACAACAGTGGTACGAAGAAGACAGCATTAACCTGATTGATCTGTGGCTGGAACTTGGCAAGCATCGCACAATAATTTTTACGTCGGTGGCTCTGGCACTCATTGCTGGTTTATTGATCACCTTCCTGCTACCACAAAAATACAGTTACACGAGCACGATAGAGATTGGCAGCACCTTGACTCAAACCACCTCCGGCACGATGCCACAATTAATCGATCCCCCCGAAACAGTCCTGGCAAAAATACAGGAAAGCTATATTCCATTAGCACAGCAACAATTCAGCAAAGCTCATCCTGACAACAACGCCTTCTACAACATTAATGCGCGCATCCCCAAAAACAGCCAGCTGGTCGTACTGGAAGCCAAAGGTACTGAAGAAGACCGCACGGATTACCTGCAACAACTAAAAACTGTGACGAAATATTTATTACAGGATCACCAACGAGTGATGAATGTTTATCAAGCAGGCCTGAATAATCAACTGGCTTTGGCCAAAATAAAACTGGATGCAATTACCGACCCCAGCACCCTGGCCACACAACAAAAACAACTGGAAAGCCAACTTAACAATGCACGCATTGAGCTGGATGAACTGCGCGACCCCCGCGTGTTGGCGGTGCCACGGCAGCAACTGGAAAACAAGCTGGCCCATGAGGAGAAACAATTAACTGATTTAATAAACCAGGTCAAACTGGTCAAAGCACGTTATCAACGCCTGGATGAAATCGACATTCTGTTAAAACAGCAGATCAGCGACCTTGAATCACAAATCGATTCTTCCCTCACTCAACGTAAACAAGCCATTGGCAATATGCAAAATGAATCAGCCGCCATGACCATGCTGCTCATTGATAATGGCATTCAGCAGAACCGTACACGGCTCGCTGCGTTGCAGGAACGTCTGTTTATAGACCAACAAAACCTGCGACTGGAACTGGAAGAAAAAGTTGCCGCCAACCTGCGTAGCCAGAGTGTACAAAGCAAACTTATTGGCAAAACCAACAGTGAACTCAGCCGTTTGGACATTGGCAACCAACGCGCTCTACAACGCCACCAACCCGAAATTGGCAAACTCGAAGAAAAACTCACCAAGCTCCTGGCTGACACCCGACGCTCTGTTGAACGTCAACAACACACCATTACCAAAATTGAGGCACAACTGAATAATCTGAAAGCTACCCGCAGCATTGCGCCCCCCATGCAATCACTACAACCTACGGGTCCCGGCAAAAGTCTTATTATTATCCTGTCTCTGGTGCTCGGTTTAATGCTTGGCGTTTTTGCCGCATTTTTTGCCAGTTTTTTAAGTAAGGCCAAACAACACAAAGTGGCTGCGGGCTCGAACTAATTTCTAGGAACCTGTCCGAGAACTCGGTTTTTGAAAATATCAATTTTTAAATTATTGATAAATAAGAACTTAAAAATCGCCATTTTGCTAAAACCGCTATTCTCGAAGGCTCCCAGGCGAGCTTGATCATGAAAAAACAGGGGGTTATCCAATCTCGTCCCACCCCACCCTTATCTCTAAACGTTATAAGTATATTTTGACATAACAAGATGAAACCCGGAGAATGGAATCAGTCCAACAAAATAATAATGGATTGTTGGTAACATCCTTCTTTGAGTTCTACTTCGGCTCAAATGCCGAGTGGCTCGTTGTAACGGTACGAAGCGTGTGTGAAAGAACATTCCACCTTGCGCAAACACGGGTACCGCAGTCGCTGGAGAAAATTATGGGTAGCACACAGAAACAATGCAAACTCCATATCGATTTTGATGAGATGCTGGCATTAGCCAAAACCGACCCAGCCACCTTCGAGGCCAAACGCGCAGAATACATCGAGTCATTCCTGACCAGCGTCCCGGTCGAAAAACAAACACGATTGCGAGGTCTGCAATGGCAAATCGACCAAACACGTCAACTGGCTCGCACACCCATGGCCTCGTGTATCGCTATTTCCAGCATGATGTGGGATTCCCTGAATCTGCTGGGTGATCAGCAGCGTAAGCTGGTCGGGCTGTCTACAGGACAGCCCATCAACATTAAAAAATCCGCACCGACAGCCAAAGGTACGATTATCCGCTTCCCCGCACGCTGAATTATCCCTGGCATAAAAAACCCGCCTGCCCAGTATGTTACCGATCCAAGCGGGAGGAAGGCTGATGTGAAAGAACCCGTTTAGGGCGAACTCATCACATCCTTCAGTGTTACCAATAAAATAATTCCTCCAACAACGCCTACAATGATCAAACCCGCTGTAAATGACATGATAATGTCCTCCTGCTGTTATTGATTCACCTTAAAAAACTGCTGATGTTTGACTAAAACACTCAACAATTCCTTATCTTTTTTAAGGTTATACGATAACCTACAACAATGCCCATGTAAATATAAAGGCCATAAGTATCCTCTATGACTCCAAACAGACATGACTTATTGCAGGCATAGTCGAGACCCCACAAGATGCAAGATCAGAGCAAGGCGGACATTGTCCTGTTCAAGATCGGCAAGCTATGCAGGATTGAACGGGCAATTTTGATGTAAAGCTCAACAAACCCTGAAATATCTGCAAAAAAAAGCGCCCGATGAAGGGCGCTTGAAGTTGTCTGTTTACACACAGACTTATCGTCATGTTGTTGACGCTATTTATTGGTAAATTCGGGATAAGCCTCCATACCGCACTCGGCAAGATCGACGCCCTCATACTCTTGCTCTTCCGTGACGCGCACCCCCATGATCATCTTGATAATCATCCAGGTTATGTAGCTAACCACAAATACCCAGACCAAAATGGTGAGCATACCCACGATTTGGCCACTGAAACTAGCACCGTCATTAGTGAGCGGTACAGCCAAAAGCCCCCATATACCGACTACGCCATGCACTGAAATGGCTCCCACCGGATCATCGATCTTCAGCTTGTCCAGGCCGATGATGGCGAACACCACCAGCAAGCCACCAAAACCACCAATCAACGTGGCATCCAAAGCGGAAGGCGTGGAGGGCTCAGCAGTAATTGCCACCAGACCGGCCAATGCACCGTTGAGCGTCATGGTCAAATCAGCCTTGCCAAACAGCAGTTTGGCAACAATCAGCGCAACAATCACGCCACCCGCAGCAGCGGCATTTGTGTTCAGAAACACCATGGCCACCGAATTGGCATTGGCAATATCGCCCAATTTGAGCACGGAGCCACCGTTAAAACCGAACCAGCCCATCCACAGGATGAACGTGCCCAGTGTTGCCAGAGGCAGGTTCGCACCTGGGATTGCGTTGATCGAGCCGTCTTTACCGTATTTGCCCTTACGAGCACCCAGTACCAGCACACCGGCTAAAGCCGCAGCCGCACCGGCCATATGCACAATGCCGGAACCGGCAAAATCGGAGAAACCGAAATCATCACCCAGGCTGTACAGGCCAAACACAGAGCTGCCACCCCAAGTCCAGCTACCTTCCATAGGATAGATGAAGCCAGTCATCACCACCGCAAACAACATGAATGCCCAAAGCTTCATGCGTTCTGCCACGGCACCGGAAACGATAGACATGGCGGTTGCCACAAAAACCACCTGGAAGAAAAAATCAGAGGCATTGGAATACACCGCACCCCCGTCAAAACCGGCTTCGGCGGATTCTTTTAATACCGCACCGACCATGGCATCTGTATTTTCTGCACCGTCCAGCACGATGTTGGCCAAGAACATACCGCCGTCGTACATGATGTCGTAGCCGATAGCCAGATACATGGTGCAGGCAATGGCAAACAATATGACGTTTTTGGTGAGAATTTCTGTGGTGTTTTTAGAACGAACCAGCCCTGCTTCCAACATAGCAAAACCTGCTGCCATCCACATTACCAAGGCTCCACACACCAGAAAATAAAAGGTGTCCATGGCGTACTGCAAGTGAAAAATATTTGCTTCCATTATTACGTGCTCCCCGTTTTAGAGTGCTTCAGTACCGGTTTCACCGGTACGAATACGAACCACTTGCTCCAGCGGAGCAACGAAAATTTTGCCGTCACCGATTTTTCCGGTATTAGCGGCCGTGCTGATTGCCTCGATAACCTGATCCAGAAGATCAGTGGCGATAGCCAGTTCAAGTTTTACTTTCGGTAAAAAATCCACGACATACTCTGCACCACGATAGAGTTCGGTATGGCCTTTCTGGCGTCCGAAACCTTTTACTTCGGTGACAGTGATGCCTTGGACCCCGATTTCTGACAAGGCCTCACGCACGTCGTCCAGCTTGAAAGGCTTGATAATTGCTGTGACTAGTTTCATGGGAAAACTCCCTCCTAAAATATGCTCTGGCACCCGGCAGTGTTGCAAAGCGCACTATTGCTGATGATTGCACTACTTACTGCGAAATTACCGTTCGAAAAAATCGCCTGGGTTTATTTGATCCCATTATTTTTTTCATATTCTTCCCCTCATTAAAAGTGTGTTAATTGATTGGAAAATCTCCAATCCGATCCAGCCATATCCAGCCATATCCAGCAGCCACATCTAGCAGCCACATCTAGCAATACATAGCACCGACTGTGCCAAAATATGTAATGGTATTTTTTTCAGTAAGTTATGATAATTTTACAAGCTCAACCGATGCCGTCGCGCACCAAAATGAGGAAATTGACAAAGGTACGCACCATCATTGAGTGCTATATTGGTGCAGACAGTTTTAGGGCATGCAAAAATACGCCCCGTCGGAAATTGTATGTGCGTCATATGTCTTATCTCGTTAAAATATATGATGCCTAGATCCTGCTCTGCCAGTGCTTGCACTCTGCAAACAGAATCTGAGTGACAGATGCACCGCATTTGTTGAAAAAATCATGAAGGAGGTCAACAAGATGTTTGAAAATCGTTTAGACCCTAAAAAACTGGATGAACTGGCTCGTGGCGTGTTGGACAAACTGCCCACCGGCTTTCAGACCATACAACACGACATGGAAAAAAACCTGCGGGCAGCTCTACAAGCCGCACTGGCTAAAATGGAACTGGTAACCCGCGACGAATTCGACGTGCAAAGCGCGGTGTTGCAACGCAGCCGTGAAAAACTGGAGGCATTGAAGACAAGGGTGGCGGAACTGGAAAAACAACTGAAATAGCGTTATTCGCGGCCGATTCCCATCCTCGCCCTCCGAAGGCAGGGGTCGCGCGTTCGAATCGCGCCGGGTGCACCAAATTTCTCTTTTTTTACAATATATTAAGACGAAAACGACTTCAAGAGCAGAGGCGAAAAATACGCGGGTCACCACCGGATCATCACCGATTTTCCATGTTGGGGTAAGTAAAATTATTTCAATCCATACCGCGAAAGCTATTGATGCCCATTCCTATGTCAGAGATTGCAGGGTATATAAAAATTGAGATTTTGAATTATGCTGAATGAGCTAAATGGCCAGCATGAACACAGATATAGCAAAGCAAGTTAAAGTAAT
>QIGJ01000364.1 GCA_003229995.1 Gammaproteobacteria bacterium
TAATTAGCTACATTTTTATCAGAAAAATATTAAATTAAATCAATACCCTATAGTTTAAAAATGTGTAATTAATTATCTGAACGTCTATATGAATAAAAGAGGGCGTGCCAGTTGTAACCGTTCAGGCACCTTTTGTTGTTATCAGCTCAAGGCAAAAAATGTGAGTTTATGCCGAACAAGATGTTTAACCTAAAAAAATCAGTTGAACCGTGGTTTATAGAACAAGCTCTTGCTTCCATAGTACATTTAAAAAATGCCCAATTCACCGAATGGGTGAATCTAAGATTTTTTAAAGGCACTCTGAAAACAATAACTTGCACTCTAACTTCACTCTCAACTGATTTTTCTAGGTTCAAATGCTGTGTAGCGCAGGGATGTGCGGGAGCGATCAAGTGTAAAGGATCATTTTTTTTACGAAAAAATGGTGAGTTTCATCAGGAGGGGGGCGTGAACGATTGCGAAAGTTTGGCACACTCAATCAAGGTCTTCGCTGTCAAGCTATGTGCTTGTGCAAACCCGCCAACAAACCGTAATGACTTTGGCTTTAACTGAAATAAAACAAAGTCACCAAAGCCAAATAATGGTTCGGCCGTTGGTAAGCGATTTAAATACGTTTGTTTAATCGACTCAAACGCCAAACTATTACGTTCAACCACCTCAATCTCACCGCTAATACTTATTCGTGTCAAGGTCTGTGGATCACCCTTTCCGTTATCCGTCTCGGTAATGACTAAGGAAGTTTTGGCGTGTTTTAATATATTACGGGTATGCTGCGATAATTTACTAATGTGAATATAAAAAGTAGAAAAATCGGCTGCATAGGCGTAGGCGACCATTGCAGCCAGCGGCTGACCTTCATTATCGACAGTGGCAAGACCTGCCCAGCGTTGCTGGCGAATCAGTGTGGCTAGAGCGAGTTTTTGCTCTTGCTTCATAGTCATTTGCTCTGCTAATGTTTTACCAACAATTCCCGTCAAATTTATTCTCGTTCAACTATTGGGTCCATTGGCTTGAAAGTACACGATTATGTTTTTTTAGGTTATTTTTTTATTCTTCAGGTGAGTCGTTTCGATGTAACCGTTCAGGCTCCCTCCTGTTGTCATCATTTCTGCATTAAAAAATGATCATCTACATTTGACCGTTGCCGCGCATCCCTGTGCTACACAGGGTTTGAGCGGTTGCGGGTTAGGAGCTTTCACGATACAAAGGCCACCGAGAGAAAGCAATTATGATTCTTCTTGTGCCATAGAAGAGTGTTTGTCAGGGGTGTTGTTTGTAACTCTGGAATTACGTATTTTTACAACAACTCCGCCATTTTGTAGTGCTGAAGTTTGTGCTATGCCGCCTAAATCAGCAATATTGGCAGCCAAAGCTTTATTGCTTTCATCGTTGTGATCAAAAACTAGGTGCGTGATTCCTTTAATATTTTTTGCCAAAGTCGGGCCATCTACAGCGGCCTTAGGCAATGGAAATACGACACCTCTACAATTAAGCATGGTTTGTGCGGGCCACTGGCTTGCAATTACGAATGGCGTTGCTGCATCATCGTCCTTGGGTGAGTGATCGTTGCATAATGTGTTGATCAGTATGTCTCGATCAGAATAGCGTTCCATAACATGATTGCGGGTGTACTCTTTGTTGACCATCATAAATGTTGTGGCGAGCAAGAATGTCGTGATAATGACAATGCCTCGTTGACCGAACAATGATTCCGTCTTTATCTTTTGGTTGAGTTTTATGAGTATAGGTATGCCTCGGTACAACAAAAGTGTGCATGCAAGCAGAGCCCAAGTTCCATCGGCGGCAACGAGGCCGACAACTAAGCCTAAAGTTAAGAGTGTGGTCAGGAAATCGGTCGTGATGCGTTGTCGGTCTTGGTAGAGGGTGTACGCTAACAATATGATTACGATTGAGCCGATAATTGTCGAGGCGGGTTCGCCAACGCCCGTGAGGCCGCTGGCAAAAGTGTCAGACAGAGTCTGTATCGGATTGCTCATCCAGGCCAGGCCGTCTTGCCACCCCGTTCGGAAGGAGATAACAAGGAAGGTTGCTACTAGTGAGCCGATAATAACGGATTTTTTTTTGTATGCTTGATCGTCGTCTGTGTTTTTGCACCAGTACCAAGCCAGAGCAAGAGGGTAGGCTATTGCTGCAGGATGTAGGCTTACGGCGATCATTACGGTGAATAGTTGAGTGAAGTACCAACCACCTAGATGACGGCCGCTATTTGAATAGGCGCCGTGTAACCAGTGTCCAAATGCAAACATAAGCAATAGATAAGGGCCTGTGCTGATTATGTCAATTTGCGTTATGGTTAGGGGCAAAAGAAGTAATAATGCAGAAGCTAAAAGCGCGGACTCTTGGTTTTTACTATTATTATTGGTGTGCCACTGAAAGAGCAAGAGCACCGCACCAAACATAATCATCATAGTGAATACTTTCGCGGCGATAATGCTTCCCGACCAGTAAAGTGAGACAGGGAGTAGTAAGAATGTACGTAAATCTGGCGTGCCGAAAGTGCCTATAGGGCTTGCTATTTTGTCTACGACAGACCATAGCATTAATAAATCTTTAGCTGCGCCTTCTTCTATGCCGATGGTATTGAAGCGCAAAAGGCCAAAAGAAAGTATGGCTGCGCCCCATACAACAAGTGCAGCAAGGGCGTAATAGCGTCTTGGAATAGGCGGCTTCATGGTTTGACTCTTTCGGGGAATAATTATTATTTTTAAAATTTGGTGCTTAAGTGTTGACTGTAATGATATATGAAAATACGGTGTGTTGGCAGGTTTTTTGTGAAAAAAGCCTGCTTTTAAGTTTTAGTGAGTGCGCCTAGAGCACGTTTAATAGTGGTTTGTGGTGTAGGCGCACTTTTAGTTTTAGTTGCCGAAGGCCAGTGGTAATACAATAAAAAATAGTAAAACGAATGCAATAGTTAATGCAGGCATCAGATTATTCATGTTAAATCCCTCTTTATCAAAGTGGCAAAAAAACAGACAACACATGTTTGAATTTCAGATTTTTGTTGTTGCCTGACGTACGCTGCCCACCCTGTTATTCAGGTGCTTTTTTTATGTAAATGAAAACACAATATGACAGACTGGATGGGTAAGTTCCAGAATATTCCTATGCCTGACTCTGCTTGTCAATTATTATTTTTATTCTTTGGGTTGTTTGCATCCGTTGTTCGACGTAGATATTTGAGTTTGTTGATATTTCAAAGCTGCTATTACTGAACGACTCAATGAAATTTATTTAAAATTTGCATTCTTCTATTGCTCCGGATTAGTATGATTATATTTACGTTTAGGCTAAGTTTTGTTCTTCTGCTTCTTAGCGGTTTCGCGTAGAATAATGCAATGCAACGATAGTTACAGGTTCATGATCATTCATAAAGCATAGTTCTATACTGCGTTTTAAGGTGAATGAAAAAGCTGAATTTTAAAGGTTTACTTATTTTTTTGGATATAGTGCTTGAACTTGTGGGTTGTGTCGTGTTAAAAATAGCCGATGCAGGTGTTCATTGACTGTTTAAGTGATGATCGTCTGGATTGGATGGTGGGGTTAGAAAATAAAGCGTCAGCAAATAAAGCTTAAAACTAAACTGCTGCATAATGAGGAGCTTTGAATATGTTACATACAAATGAAGTGGCAATACTTTATCTTTTGTGGTTTGTTCTTGCGTTTGGCTTAGCAGCCTTAAAAATTCTTAAATTATAGAGCTTTGAAAAAACATCATCCTAATTTCGGGAAGGTGGGAGGGTAACCTATTAACACGGTTGTGCTGCCAGGGAACTGGAAGCGCATGTAAACGGTAGTTTAGGTGGGCTTCATTATTGAAGACTGTTTGACTAAAAACCGTTGCATCCAATGTTGGTAGTTTGGATAGTATTTTAAATTCGGGAGGGGGTCTTGAAATGCATAAGTATTTGATTTCAATGTCGGTTGTAGCGTTTGTGACGGGCGTATTCGCAACTGGTGCGATAGCAGCTGCACAATTTCCAAAAGGTGATGGTAATGTCGCCAGTGGGCAAAGTATTTTTGAAAATGGTAAAGGGGATGTGCCGGCATGTAACTCGTGTCATGGTGCGGATGGCAGCGGTGATGACAACATGGGTACGCCACGTTTATCAGGGCAGTGGTTTTCTTTCTTGTTAAAGCAGCTCGAAGACTACGCGTCTGATGCGCGTACAGATAACACCATGTTCGTGATGAATGCTAATGCGAAGGGCTTAAGTAAGCAAGACCGTCGTGATGTTGCAACCTATCTTGCACAAAAGAAAATAGACTTTAAGGGTTCTGATCTTAAGGCGATTGCTGAGGGTGGAACAGAAGTTGGGAAATCGAATTTCGGTAAAAGTCTTGTAGAGTTTGGCAGTCCTGAGTTATCAGCATGCAAATCTTGTCATGGTTATGCAGGTCGTGGTGCGCCACCTGTCTATCCAATTATTGGTTTGCAGCGGTATACTTACTTAGTTAGTCAGCTAAAGAACTGGCGCGATGGTACGCGATCAAATGATCCTATGAGTCAAATGCAAAAAGTTGCTCAAAAGATGTCAGACGATGACATTAGAAACGCAGCGGCATATTTGACTAACGCAAACCCATACTCTATGGGTAACTTTTACACACCTTATGATCACTAATATTTAAGATGTGCAGTTAAGAAGCAACGGAACAGTTAGATTATAGATCCGTGTTCAGGGAAAAGCGGGCTTTTAAGCCCGCTTTTTTCTTATATAATAAAAAAAATAAAGTAAGTCATTTTTTATTGCAATTCCCATTTGTAATTGAGTTGAGTACAATGAAAAAACAACCCCTAAAGTCTGGTGAAAGAATTCTGTTAACCATTTTTGGCGCATTTTTTGTGTTGGCTATGATTGGTTATGTTGTGCTTGAGGCTGTGCGGCTGACTTCAGATAAGCCTATGTTTGTGCAAACGACATTTTTTAATTTTTCTGAAGATGGAAAGTCAGGTCATACACTTTACAAAAAATACAACTGTAATGCTTGTCACCGCGCTATGCGCATGGGGACCAGTATGGGTTTGATTTTGGATGGTATCGGTTCTAAATATGATGCGGAGCGGTTGGAGGCTTTTTTAACCGACCCTGAGGCGCTTTATGGTGCGGTTACCCTTGATCATGGGCCGTTTAAAGAAGCTGAGTTTGTGGCAAGGCTTCCGACAGAAGAGCGCCGTTTGCTCGCTGTGTTTTTGTCTGAGTTAAAAGCAGTTGCTGGATCGTCAGTCTCTAAGGTGCCGCCGCCAGAGCGCTCAGAGTTTGTTGATAGTATGGTAACAGCGTGGGCGCCGGACGATTGGAAAGAAAGATTTTCGGATCTGCGTGAAAAAAATAATGATGGTGATAGTGAGGTTGCACCACAATGAATAAGCCATGGGAGCATTCGCAAGAAGTTGTATATAGGCGCTATATGCTTTGGTTTGTGTACGCTTGTGTTATTTACAGTATTATTGGTTTTTCGTGGGGCGCGTTGATGGGCGGTATAGCAGAATTTCGCCATTTTGTTGATCATACTTCGCATGGTCGTTTAATAGTGAGGGCGCATACCCACATTAATTTACTCGGTTGGGTTGAAATGGCTATTTTTTCAGCAGTTTATTATATTATTCCGAGGATAGTGCAGAGACCCATATATAGCTTGACCTTGGTTAAGGTCCATTTTTGGGTGCATAATGTTGGTTTGATTGGTATGGTAGTGTTTTTTACCATTGCGGGTGTAGCGGGAAGTTCTGTTTCTGGCGGAGCTCAAGCTGAGGCGGTGGTTGCGCCTTTATTGGCGACTATGGGAATGTTTGGCATGTTAGTTTTGTTAGCAAACTTTGTATGGGCGTTTAATATATTTCGCACGTGTAAAGGTTGGGAGAAGAGTAATGTCTAGAAATGCTGTTGGTTCGCGCTTATTGGTGATTGTTTGCTGTTTGTTTTTAACTGCTGGATGTTTGTTGCCGCCTGATGGCGTTTTAAAAGTGGGTACGATTGCGCCGGAAATTGAAACGAAAACGCTGAGCGATGTGGGTGGTGATTTAAGTCGGATTACCAGTTATCGTTATCCTGATGAACGCATGTACGAATTGTCTATTAAAGAAGCTTTATCGATGGGCAAACCTATTTTGGTTGAGTTCGCAACGCCAGGGCATTGTACGGTTTGTGATAAACAGTTGCAGATGTTGAAGGCGCTGATGGTGAAATATGAAGGGGAAGTGTTGTTTCTGCATATGGATCAGTATTACAATCCAGAGGCGTTTATTTCGTTTGATGTACGCGGAGACCCTTGGACTTTTGTGATTGGTGCGGATCGAGTGGTTCAATTTAAACGAGCTGGACGTATGCTTTATAAAGAACTAACCACGGTAATAGACAAGGCGTTGGCTGTAGAGCAAGGTTAAAGTAAGCGTTCAGTCCCATTCTGATGTTATCAGTTCAAGGCGAAAAATGTGAGTTTATGCCGAACAGGATGTTCAAATGCCGTGTAGCACACAGGGATGTGCGGAAGCGGTCAAGTGTAAATGATTATTTTTTAACGTAGAAATGGTGACAACAGGAGGGGCCTGAACGGTTACAGGTTAGAGACGGATTGCGTGGTAAAGGTTTATGGCAAAAGAAAAAAAAAGCACTTTGGTGCAGGATAAAAAAGGTATGTGGTGGGATCTGGCATTGTATGTGCCTACCGTGATTTTTTTACTGTCGATAGGTTTCCAGATGTGGTACACCTCGGATAGGAATTGGTCGTATCCCATTGTGTTTATGGCAACGTTCTTCTTTTTAACGGGGGCTAACCGGATTCTTAAGACACGTATGATGATATTGCCTTCTTCTGCAGTTTCGATTGATGCCAATAAACAGCGTATTGTAATGCAGTTACGTAGTGGAGTGGCTTCCGAGTTGGTTAAAGGAGTCAGATATTTTCCAGACATGGTAGGGAAAAGCTTTGCGCTAACAGGTTTTGATCTCAGCGGTAAAAAACAACAGTTTGTGTTTCATAAAGGGCAGTTTGAAAGTGAAGCCGAATTTAAAGACATGCGTGATTTTTTAAGAGTGTATGGTTAAATGAACGCTCATGAAGTAAGCTGAAAAAATCGTCAGCGGCCCCCATTAATAATTTCTATCTGTCGCACATAAAAAATTCCGTACCGTTTTCAAAAAAGCACTTTTATACAGGCACAAGTGCGCCTCTTAAACTACAGAAATGGTACGTAATAACTTCGTCATGTGGGGTTGAGTTCGTCTTTGCTCGTTCTGATGGAGCAAATTGAACCTATAGGCCAAAGCGAAAAATGTGAATGTACCTGTGTAAATGATCATTTTTTAACGCCGAATTGGTGGCTCTCACTGAATCATGAAATTGAAAAAGCTGCACTATTCGTTTACACCCTTTTTTAGGATTTAAGTTTATGTCACTGGACCCTGTTGTACTCTTTTTTATGCTTGGTTTGGCTGCTGGCTTGATGCGGGCAGAGATGCGTTTGCCGCCGGCGATATACGAGTTTCTCAGTATTATTTTGTTGCTTGCCATCGGGCTGAAGGGGGGGATTGAACTATCCAAACAGTCATTCGGTGATTTACTGCCTGACATAGGCGCAGTATTGCTAATGGGCTTTGTGTTACCGCTTCTTGCTTTTCCAATACTGCGTTATATTGGGCGATTAAAGAAAGTCGACGCTGCATCTGTGGCAGCACATTATGGCTCGGTTAGTGTCGGTACCTATGCCGTGGCGGTCGCTTATCTGGCGTCTCAAGACATTACTTTTGAAGCCTATATGCCATTATTTCTGGTGATACTGGAAGTTCCTGCCATATTGGTCGGTATTATTTTGGTTCGGGGTATTTCAAAAAAAACTCAGTGGGGAGCATTGTCACATGAAGTGTTTCTGGGCAAAAGTATTGTGTTGCTACTCGGTGGTCTGCTGATAGGTTGGATAGCCGGAGCTGAAAGTATTGAAAGCATAGGTGGTTTATTTTTTGACCCATTTAAAGGTATATTAGCACTATTTCTTTTGGAAATGGGGTTGATTGCAGCAAGCCAAGTGGGGAGTTTGCGGCGTTATGGGGTCTTTTTGCTGAGTTTTGGTATTATTTTTCCGATTTTTTCGGCCTGTATTGGTGCTGGACTTGGGTTGATGTTGGAGCTTTCAATAGGTGGTACAGTGTTACTGGCGACCCTGGCGGCGAGTGCTTCCTACATTGCGGTGCCGGCGGCAATGCGTATTGCTCTGCCGGAAGCGAATCCTACCTTATCACTGACGGCTTCGCTCGGTGTAACCTTTCCTTTCAACATTATTTTCGGTATTCCGTTGTACCATAAGTTGACGGAATACATTTATGGGATATGAATAAGGCTGAAATACCGTATAGTATACGGAAATGGTTTTGGGTAAGTTATTGTTTTTAAAAAAAGAAATAGAGGAGTGTGGGAGTGGGTTGAGTACCAAATTTCCAAGTTTTATATTTTAGTGATACAGAATCAGTGATGGTGAGTGCGATAATGTAAAGTGTAACCGTTCAGAGCCCTTCTGGAATTTATCAGTTCAAGGCGAAAAATGTGAGTTTACAAGTGTAAATGATCATTTTTTAACGCAGAAATGGTGAATTCCAGAAGGGCTCTGAACGGTTACTGTAAAGTTGTTGACTGCAAGACAACGCTTCGTCGCTTTTGCCAATATATCGCATGACCTTGGAGGATGATGTACATGACTAATAATATCTGCAAACAAATAACAATTATCACAGAATCTGCGTTGGAACACCGTTTGACGGACGATATCCAGCGGCTGGGTGCTCACGGCTACACTATTACCAATGCTCGAGGCAAAGGCCATCGAGGCGTGCGTAATGCGGACTGGAGCACCAGCAGTAACATCCGTGTCGAAGTGGTGTGTGGTGCGTCGGTAGCTATCGCTATTACAGAGCATTTTAAAGAACACTATTTCGAAAACTACGCGATGATTTTATTTACTAGCGATGTAGAAGTGATGCGCTCGGAAAAGTTCTGAGGCAAGAAAAAAATGAACAACAGAATAGAGTATTGCGGGCAGTGCGGTGTTCGAAAGCGTTGCGCTATAGGCTTTCAGATAATTAGATATATTTTTCATTGTATAATATTGAAAAACCAAATAGTTAAAATACAAAAAGTGTAATTAATTATCTGAACGTCTATAGTTATATAAATAGCAGAAACAGGCCCACCGAAACAGCTAATGTAATATAACCTACAATATACCAAAAACCATTTTTCAATAGTGCTTCATTTAATGCTCCGTAGCTAGGAGACAATATGTTGGTTAATACATCAGGTTTCATAAAGCATGCTATTGATATTAATGGCATTGTTAAAATAAATATAACCCCAGTACCTACACGTTGCACTTGAAAGCTTAAATTTTTTGCTCGCATAAAATTAGGTAATAAATTTTCTAAATCAAGTAAAAAAAATATATACAGAACTAAAAAAACCAATCCTAAATAAAAGTGAAATATTTTTGCCATTTATTTACTCACTTCAGGGTGAACATGTTGATATACCCATAGCGTTTGAGATTTAGGTGTCACGGAACGCTCACTAAATTTCACCATCCTTAACTTCATTTTTTGTTCTGATCCGGTAAAGTTTTTCTACCGGTAGTATCGCTACGATGCCATCCCCTTCCATATCAAGGCTGGCTGCATCCATGATGGCTTGAGCCGTCACTTCAGCATCCTTTTCTTCTAAAAACAGCTCAATACGGGCGTGGTTTGTTAGCCAGTCCTTGGCATAAAAATCAGCGTATTCACCATAGCCTTTTACCTTGGAGAGACTGAGTCCCTTAACTCCTAATTCCTGTAACTTATGCTCTACTTTATCCAACAGCTCAAAGCGAAATATTGCCGTTATTTTTCGATAGTTCATGGTTCGTCGCTCCAGGTTATTTGTCATTTCCAGGCCCCTCCAGTAATTGGGTAAGAAGGCTAAATCCTCAACTCCGAAAGTCATGGATAGGCTTCTCTGTTTTCAGTTTTTCGCCAGTTTATGCTCCATTTGCTCTTCCTCTTGCTCTTCCTCTTGCTCTTCTTTATTTTTACGCATTTGAGTTTTCTCTCTCATCTGCAACACCCAGCCATAGATGACCGGCAATACCACTAGTGACAAGACGGTGGTGGTCACCATGCCACCCACCATAGGCGCAGCGATGCGCTGCATCACAGAAGACCCTGTGCCACTGCCCAGCATAATGGGTAATAGGCCTGCGGTAACAGCAACCGCCGTCATGACGATAGGCCGCACGCGTTCAGAGGTGCCAATTCGAACACCCTCCATGATTTCGGCCGGGGTCAAAATAATAAAACGGCTCTGCTCTCTCTTCGCCTTTGCCTCGCGTCGCCGTGCGATCTCCTGGTCGATAAAGGTAAGCACCAGCACACCAATCTCTGCAGCCACCCCAGCCAGCGCGATAAAACCCACCGCAACCGCAACCGACATATTGAAGCCATACCAGTAGATAAGCCAGATGCCGCCCACCAGTGCAAAGGGCACCGATAACAACACCACAATCGGTGTACTGATGTTGCCAAAATTAAAATAGAGCAGCAGAAAAATCAGCAGCAGGGTCGCTGGCACCACTACTTTAAGCCGCGCGTTCGCCCGCTCCATATATTCAAACTGCCCCGACCAGGTGACCGTATAACCGGGGGGGATCTCCACCTGTTCAGCCAGCACTTTTTTGGCATTTGCGACATAGCCGCCAATATCACTGTTTTTGATATCGATATAGAGCCAGGCATTGAGGATCGCATTTTCACTCTTGATGACAGGTGCGCCGCGTCGTTCAACGATCTCTGCCACTTGTGCCAGCGGAATTTGCGCGCCCGAAGGGGTGGGAATCAATATCCGCGCCAGGCTTTCGGGCGAATCACGAAACTCACGAGGATAACGCAAGTTAACCGGGTAGCGTTCCAGCCCTTCTACCGTGTAGGTAACATTCATGCCTCCCACCGCTGAGCTGATTGTATTTTGCACATCGCCTACCGTCAGACCATAACGCGCGGCTTTTTTTCGGTCGATATCAAAATCGATAAAATAGCCGCCCACCGCCCGATCAGCAAATGCCGAGAGGGTATCGGGAATGGTCTTCATTGCAGTCTCGATCTCTTTCGAAATGCGTGCCAGCTCATTCAGGTTGGGGCCGCTGACTTTAATGCCTATGGGGGTTTTGATGCCGGTCGAAAGCATATCGATACGGGTTTTGATCGGCATTGTCCAGGCGTTAGCCAGCCCAGGAAAGCGGATCGCTTTGTCCATCTCCGACATCAATGTCTTCATCGACTTGTCAGGATCAGGCCACTCTTCACGCGGCTTCAGCCGGGCAATACTTTCCATCATCGACAACGAGGCGGGGTCCGTTGCCGTTTCAGCACGCCCCACCTTACCAAATACCGTTTCGACTTCAGGAAAACTTTTGAGTATTTTATCGGTCTGCTGCAACAGTTCTTTTGCTTTGGTGATGGAGATACCGGGGAAAGTGGTAGGCATATAGAGTACATCACCTTCATCCAGCGGCGGCATAAACTCGCTGCCCAATTTAGACAGCGGATACCAAGTCCCTGCCAGCAAAATTACCGCGCCGATCAGCGTCACTTTACGCCAGTTCATGGCGGCTCTAAGCGCCGGGGTGTGCAAAAAATGGAGTGCCCGGTTCACTGGGTTTTTCGCCTCGGGCATGATCTTGCCACGAATAAACCATCCCATCAACAACGGCACCAGTGTTATCGCCAACAGGGCTGCGGCCGCCATCGAATAGGTACTGGTGAAAGCCAGTGGCGCAAAAAGACGACCCTCCTGCCCCTGCAAGGTAAAGATCGACAAATAGGATACGGTGATAATCAACAGAGAGAAAAAGAGTGCAGGCCCCACCTCTTTAGCCGCCGCGGTAGTAGCCGCCCAGCGCTCCTTCGTGGTTAGTTCGGATCCTTTTTTATTGCCCGCCTGCTCCAGATGTTTGTGAGCATTTTCAATCATCACTATCGCTCCATCGACCATCGCACCAATGGTGATGGCGATTCCACCCAGTGACATGATGTTGGCGTTAAGCCCCTGCCAGCGCATCGCCAGAAAAGCCAGTAAAATGCCTATTGGGAGCGCAACAATCGCCACCAGTGCCGAACGGGCATGCATCAGAAAAATAATGCAGACGAGGCTAACCACAAAAAATTCTTCGATTAATTTTTCAGTCAGATTTTCCACTGCCCGCTCGATCAGCGAACCACGATCATAGGTGGTTACAATTTCGACCCCTTCGGGCAACCCCTTGCTCAGCTCCGCCAGCTTTGCCCGTACTCCTTCAATTGTCGCCAGCGCATTTTCACCAAAACGCATAATGACAATGCCGCCTACCACTTCGCCTTCACCATCCAGCTCCGCCAGACCACGTCGTAACTCGGGGCCGATATGGACATGGGCGATATCCTGGATGCGAATCGGAGTGCCATCGGCATTGGCACCGACGGGAATTTCATTGAGATCATCGATACCTTGAATATAACCTCGTCCGCGCACCATGTATTCGGTCTCCGACATTTCGATCAACTTGCCGCCGACATCGTTGTTTGACGTTTTGATGGCATGTTTTACTTTGGATAGCGGGATGTTGTAGGCCAGCAACGCATTGGGATCGACCTCTACCTGATACTGTTTAACATATCCCCCCAGAGCGGCTACTTCAGCGACACCGGGCACCGTCTGCAGTGGATAGCGCAGATACCAGTCCTGAATCGAACGCAGTTGTGAAAGGTCATGACGGCCTGTTTTATCGACCAGTGCATATTCGTAGATCCACCCCACGCCGGTCGCATCAGGGCCTAGTACGGGGTTGGTGCCTTCAGGCAAGCGATCGCCCACATAGTTAAGCGCCTCCAGCACCCGTGATCGCGCCCAGTATATATCGGTGCCATCTTCAAAAATAATATAGACAAAGGAGTAACCAAAAAAGGAGTAGCCTCGCACAATGCTGGCATAGGGAACCGAGAGCATCGCCGTTGTCAGTGGATAGGTCACTTGATCCTCTACCACCTGGGGTGCTTGGCCTTCAAATTCGGTAAAGACAATCACTTGCACATCGGAGAGATCGGGGATTGCATCCAGGGGTGTTGTTTTAACCGCCCACAGACCAACAACGATGATCAAAAAAGTGAAGATCATCACCAGGAATTTTTGACGGATCGAAAACTCGATAATGCTGGCAATCATGGCTGTTCCCCCTCTGACTTCAGAGGCTGATCATCCGTCTTCATTTCGTTTGGTACATCATTCTTGGGCATTTTCATCTCGCCCATTTTTGCCTCCGTCGCCTCTGTTTCAGTGGTCTCTTTTTTAGATTCATCCGCGCCGGCCATCATCTTCGCCGTTGCTTCACGCAGTGAAGATTCTGAGTCGATAAGGAACTGGGCTGAGATCACCACCTCTTCTCCCGCGGCAACCCCTTCCAGGATTTGCGTTTGCCCTTCGCTAGAAATCCCAATCACCACTTTACGTGGTTCGAATTTACCCGGTTCACGTACCACAAATACTTGCTTGCGTGTGCCTGAACGCACTACAGCCTGAGATGGAATCAGTACGGTTGGTTCACTACGGGCGCTCTTTAAGGTGACACTGGCAAACATTGCTGGTAACAGTGCACCATCGCTGTTATCAAATTCCAATCGTACCTTGGCCGTGCGCGTTTTGCGGTCGAGATAGGGGTAGATGTAGCTGATATGGCCATGAAATTCACGCCCCGGCACCCCTTCCACCGTAATCTGTGCGGTATCATTCTCTTTGATCCACGGCAGTTCAAATTCATACACCTCGGCATAGACCCATACCTTAGAGAGGTCTGCCAATTGATAAAGCTGGGTATTTGGCATCACATACTGTCCCGCCAAAACCCCCATTTTAATCACCACACCATCAAAAGGTGAGTGAATGTGTGTTTCTCGGCTAATTTCACCACTGCGCTCCAGTTCCTTGATCTGATGTTCAGGCATATCGAGCAGCTCCAACCGCAGGCGTGCCGACTTTACTAGGCTCTCTGCTCCGTGGCGAATATCTTTCAGCGGACTGTTCGCCAGCGTTTTGCGATTGCTTAATGCCAGCAGATACTCCTCCTGACTGGCTACGAGTTGAGGGGAGTAGATACTCAATAGCACATCTCCTTTTTTCACCTGGGCACCGGTTTTATCCACCATTAAAGTCCCAATCCAGCCGTTGATCTTGGGGTAGATGCGTGTCAACAGAGTTTCGTCAAAATCGACTCGCCCAACCGCACGCACGGCGCGAGAGAGCGGTCCTTCAATTGCTATCTCAGTGCGCACTCCGATATTTTGCACCGTGGTGGGATCAATTTTGACGGTGCCGGCGGGCGCATTACTGTCGGTCTCATCTTCAGCATAAACGGGAATGTAATCCATTCCCATGCTGTCTTTAGCGGGTATTGGTGATGTCACGGTGGGGATCATGGCATTGCGATAGAAAAGCGGTTTACGTTCTGTTGCCGCCTGGTTTTCTATGCCGCTATTTGGTGGTGCTTCGCTGCCACCAAAAAGCAGGTACCCCCCACCCAGGCCCGCTACCAACGCAGCACCGATTGCCATTGAATTTATTTTATTACTCATAGATCGTCTCCTCGCCTACCGCCGCAACCAGTCGGGCAATGGCCTGACGAGTCTTGCTAAAGGCATTCCAATATTGGGTTTCGTAGTTATAGAGTGTGATCTGAGCGCGCATCACGTTAAGAAAATCGACTTTATTAACCTGGTATCCAGCCAGCATGGAGGCTACGGTTTGCTCCGCCTGAGGAATGATTCCGGTTTTAAAAAGTTCAGCTTTTTCACTGCCGCGACGATAGTCCGACAGCGCCTTACCAATAGCGGCTTCCACCCGATTTTGATCATCCGCCAGCGCGTAGCGCTGCCCCAGATGCTCAGCGTTACGCTGGTCTACCGCCCGGTCCTGCTTGGTTCCCGTATAGAGAGGCAGGCTCATACCAAACATCAGCGAAACAAAATCATCACGGGTCGTACCGTTAGGGTTATTGCCCTGCCGTAAGCCATAGGCCACGCCCACATTAAAATCGGGATAGTACTCTTTCCGGGCCAGATCCAGCCGTAGGCGTGCCGCTTCCAACCGATGTTCCCTCGCCGCCAACATGGGGCGCACCTGAGCGGCACGTGCCACCAATACACTTTCGCCGCGCAGTGACGGAACGTTTTCTCCTTCCTCGTCAGGCAACACGACAGGCCTGGTTGCCGGGCGGTCGAGCAGCGTGTTGAGGCGAATCGCCTCATTACGTCTCATTCCCTCCAGATCGACCTGGCTATCAAATAGTTTGGAGAGCTCTAATTGTGCTAATAACACATCCTGTTGCAGACCTTTACCAACACGATATTTGCTTTCCGCGACCTCAATAAACTGGCGCATCAGCGCCTGGTTATTGGTCACCACCTCCAATGCTCGATCAAGAAAAAAGAGATTCCACCAGACCATTTTCACATCTCGAACCAGCTTTAGGCGCAATTCACCCACCCCGAAACCGGCCGCACTCGCCATCGCCTGGGCGGCTTCTTGGCGCAATCCGAGTTTGCCAGGGAAAGGTAACATTTGACTAAAAGCAAGTTGTGTTTGGGTCATCCCTTCTTGAGTGAAGGAAAAACTATCGATGGGCAGATTTACCAGTTTAAGTGACAGCTGAGGATCCGGTAACGTCCCTAATTGATCCGGCAGTGCGGCCAACGCTTCGGCACGAGCGCTAATGGCCGCCAGATCAGGGTTCACCTCTAGCACCTCGGAAACAGCGGCCTTTATTGGCAAGACCTCCGCGGCGAAAAGCGGGGCGCTGGTTGATAACAATATGAGCGCGGCCAGTGGCCACTTGACTATTTTTTTCATAAATTTTTCTCGGTTAATCATGAGCAAAACATCCACAGGGGCATCAAATGCAGCGGCAATCGACATGTTCGATAGGGACATTTCGGAGTGATTCATTTTATTTTCTGTCATCACCGTCCCCCTTGCCATGCCCTCCGTGCATGAAAGCCATCATCGCAACACAACAGACCACTAATAAAAGTATTAACCAGTTTGCGGATAACCATTCCATCTACTTGTCTCCTCTAAAAAATGAACTCTTTTCTATACCTGTAGCGTTTGAAACTTAGGTGTCAATAGCACGTCTTAACCTTCTTTCAAATGCAGTTAATGCCAGTAGTACGGCAGCAGAGACGGTGCTTTGGGCGCCACGGTTGTGCAAGCGGATCTCACGTTCACTTATCATTACAAGGTGCCCCTGGGCGACAGCGCAAAAACCAGATTTGATAGAGCGAGATGAGAATTTGCAACGCCCACGATAACCCCAGAAGACCGCCCGCAATGATCACGGTATAGGCATAAATGGGATCCCATTTGGTGAGAAACCAGGCGGCGATGTCGATAAAAATTGCGACAAACGGCAATAGTGTTAATGTGTATTGAAACCAGGCAGGGAGCAGCGCAAAACGAAACACAAGGCCAATTGCAAATGCAACCAGTGCAATGCCAAACAGGTGAATATGAGACACCTTCATTAAACTATGTAACGAAACCCCAGTGTCCACGTTGGCAACCAGTTTGATTCCCTCGTAACTGGTAAAGTCGGGTATCTGCAAACCGGAGTCGGGACTGTGGCACATCACGCAGCGTTCGTCGAACATCGGCTTGATGATGCGTTCATAGTCTGCTTGAAGGGCGCCCGATTTCAGCCACTCAACGACATGATTACGCTGTTCAACTTCGATGTAGCTCGCCATCGGGCCTCGTAGTGCTGACTCCAAGCGGGTACCACTACGGTTGCCGTAGTAGTTCTCGGCAACATCTTCCACTGACAGACCCGGCTTGCCATCAATGCCGTCAAAGCTGGTATAAAGATAGGCCAGCGCCATTAGATAGCCGAGTCCTGCCAGTAACAAAAACGACGTGTATAAGAATTTTTCATTCAGTGTGCAGTTATAAAAACGCCGCGGCACAATGGTAGGACAAATTTCTGGTTGATTCTTTTTATTCATTTCCTTTCACTCCAATACTGCACAAAAGCTTACTATTACAGTGCTCTCTATTGGTTTGCTAATAGATATTTAACCAACGTATTTATTTCCGCATCTGTCAGCTTCTCTCCATAAGCAGGCATAGATTTTCTACCTTTGATGATGGTTTGACGCAAGATATCTTCTTTATTACTCATAGCATTGACTGCCGGCCCTAACTTCTTTTTGTCAACGGCGTGGCAGATAGAACATTTCTTTTTAAACAGCTTTTGCCCTTCTTGTTGTTCACTAGCAGAAGCGGTTGAGATAATGCTCAACATCAGTGAGATGAACAGTATTTTTCTATAGCTTTGTATCATGGACATGTCGTTCTCCCTTTAATGGATTTGTTTATATGCTATGACATTAGTACACCTGAATTCGTATAATAAGCGCATTCATCGAACTTATTACAATTTCACTCTCTTTAATCTAAGTGTGTTGGTAATCACCGATACGGAGCTAAAACCCATCGCCGCCGCTGCAATAATAGGTGAAAGGAATATACCAAATACGGGGTAAAGTACCCCTGCCGCAACCTGCACTCCGGCAGCGTTATAGATGAAAGCAAAAAAGAGGTTTTGACGAATGTTACGCATGGTGGCGCGACTCAGGCGTCTGGCTCGCACGATGCCGCGCAGATCGCCTTTAACCAGCGTCACCCCGGCGCTTTCCATCGCAACATCAGTCCCCGTTCCCATTGCAATGCCGACATGAGCTTGTGCTAGGGCGGGCGCATCATTGATGCCGTCACCGGCCATGGCGACGATGTGTCCTTCAGCCTGTAGCTGTTTGACCACTTCGGCTTTTTGCTCTGGCAACACTTCGGCTTGTACTTGGTCGATATCCAACTTGGCAGCAACGGCTTCTGCAGTTTTACGGCTGTCGCCCGTGAGCATCACTATTTTGATCCCTTCACCGTGCAGGTCACGGATCGCTTCGGGAGTGGTTTCTTTAATGGGGTCGGCGACACCGATCATGCCAGCGGCTTTGCCATCGATGGCTAACAGCATTACGGTTTGACCTTCACTGCGCTGTTGGTCAGCCTGTTGTGGCAGATCACCCGCATCGATATTCAGACTTTCCAATAACTTGATATTACCCAGCGCCACCTTGCGGCCATCAACCACACCCGTGACGCCCATGCCGGTGATGGATTGAAAATCACCGGCTTGAATTAACGTCACGCCGCGTGCTTCAGCCCCTTGAACGATGGCCTCAGCCAATGGGTGTTCGCTGGCGCGTTCCAGGCTGGCGGCAAGACGTAGGTTGTCATTTTCCTGAAAACCGTTCGTTGCGATTACCGAGACCAATTTGGGCTTGCCTTCGGTTAGGGTGCCGGTCTTGTCGACCACTAAGGTATCAACTTTGCGTGTAACTACTCACCCCTTAGAGCCTAAAATAAATTGAAATAGTTCTTGACAGGTTTTTCATCGCCAATAATTTTTATTTTTAAGTCTCAAA
>QIGJ01000081.1 GCA_003229995.1 Gammaproteobacteria bacterium
TCCGGTGTGTCCAGTGCTTTCATCACATCATCAACTGTCTCCAGTGTGCTTTCTTCTGTTATCTCTTCCACCACTTGTTCTTCTGTTGTTGCCGGTTCTTCGGTCTGGATATCCAGCGTTGATGGTGCTTCCTCTAATACTTCAGCCACAGGAGCTTCAATCACGGGGGGCACCGCTACAACAGGTGCCGCCACAGGCTTCGTTTCCACATTCGTTTTTTGGGCTGCTTCAGCCTTGATTGATTCCAAGCGCTCACGTAAACGCGCCATGGCTTCTTTGCTTTTGGCATCCTTTGTATCAGAACTGGCCGATGTTTCAGGTTCAGACTGGCCTATTTCACTAATGGTTGAGGTTACTTTGTCGGTAATTTCACTCAGTGTCTCTGTCCCTTGATTCACCACAGCCTTCAATTTTTCCGGTGCATCACTGTCGGAAAGATAAAACCAACCCACCCCGGAAATGATCAGAAAAAATAACGCAACGCCTGCCATCCATTTCACACTTGGGCTACGTTTCGACTTCCGCGTTGTCACATCTTGCTGTGGGCGAATCGACCGATTGATTTCCTGCGTCTCAAACAATGGCTTTTGCGTCGCCGGTTTATCGTCCAATTTTACTGATGGGTTTTGTGTGACTGTTTCCTGCCGCACTTTTTCCTCGGCAATTTTTTCTGCTTTTTGGTTGCGCTCGTCTTCAACACCCACAGAGTCTGCCGGTGAACCAACGGCATCGACATGTGGATCATCACGATAGCCCAATGTGGCTTCCCAGATAAAATCGTCCGATACCCACTGGCGCTTTTGTTCCTGTTTTTCGACCTTCATCACTTCACGGGGATCAATCAGGTTTGATCGGTCTTTGGCGCGTTCGGTAATCTCTTTTTCATCCACGGTGATAGTGTGTTCCACTTCGGCAATTTTTTCCGCCGCCGCTTCCAACTCCATAAAGTCATCCAGACCTTCTTCACTTTTGCCAATTGCCTTTAGCGCTGCTTCGCGTGCTTCGCGGGTCCGACGTGCTTTATCGGCATCGACTTTTTTGCGTTGCTGAATGGCGGCGGCCTTTTTTGCCTTAGCCTGTGCTGCCAGTTTGATTTTGTTTTTATCCACCTCACGCCGTGCGGCAATAATGGCGCGTTTGTGCTCCAACTCAGCCTGTAAGCGTGAGGCTTCCGCTTCTGCTTTCAGGTGTTTGATTTCCTCTTCCGCCTCCTGGCGCATTTTTTCGGCGACCTGTTGTGCTCGTACAGCCTCTTCTTTGGCGATACGTGCAACGTCTTCCATTTCCTGTTTGCGGCGTATGATTTCTATGTTGGCCAGACGCTCCTGTTCAGCTAATGCTTCGACTTCTTTTTGTTGCTGCGCCTGTTGTTGTGCAATTACTTCGGCAGCTTCGTGTTTTTTACGCTCGGCATCCATGGCTGCCCAGCTATTTTTTTGTGCCTCTTCGGCTTCAACCTTTTGTGCTGCCGCAAACAGTCGTGCCTGTTTTTCCACTTGCTCGCGTGCTGCCGTCGCTTCGGCGCGTAACTGCGCCATTTCATTTTCCATTTGCTGGCGAGCTGCTTCGGCCTCATGAGCGCGATTCGATTCTTCGGCGGCGCGTCGCTCGGCCTCTTCGGCTTCGGCCTGACGACGGATAATTTCATTTTCGGCTCGTTGCCGTGCGGCATCGGCTTCTTCCGCACGCGCCGCTTCTTCCTCGGCACGACGGGCAATTTCTTCCAACTGAGCCTGTTGTTGAACCAGTTCTTCGGCACGTAGGCTTGCTGCTGCGCGTTCTGCTTCGCTACGTGCGGCATCTGCGGCCAAACGTGCCTGTGCCTCAGCGGCCAGACGTGTTTGCTCTGTTTCAGCTTCTAGGCGTTCCAATTCATGCACCGCCTGTAGACGGGCTTCTTCGGCGGCTTGTGCGCGCAGGGCTTCACGTTCTGCATCAGAACGTGCAGCATCAGCAACACGTTGGGCCTGTTCTTCCAGCTGCATGCGTGCTACTTCGGCATCGACCTTCAGCCGCTGAATTTCGGCTTCAGCGTGCAAGCGAGCTTCTTCAGCCGCCCGGGCTCGATGTGCCTCGTCTTCTGCCTTGCTCGCCATTTCTTCGCGCTCGGTTTGCAAACGGCCCATTTCCTCAGCACGTTGTGCAGCCATTTCACGTTCTGCTTCACTGCGTGCTTGATCCGCTGCCATGCGCGCTTGTGCTTCGGCTTGAAGTCGCGCCTCTTCTGCCAATTTTGTCAGGCGTTCAACTTCACTCTCTGCGGCTTGCGCGCGGGCTGCTTCGGCTTCGGCTTTGTGTACGGCATCTTCCAGTTCTTCCTGTTGCTCGGCGAGATCTTCGGCGCGTTGCTGGGCAGCATCACGCTCAGCTTCGGAGCGCGCTTGATCCGCTGCCAAACGAGCTTGTTCTTCCATTTCGCGCTGGGTTTCTTCAGCACGGGTACGCATGCGTTCGGCTTCGTCTTCGGCCTGTTGCCGTGCCGTTTCGGCCTGTTGAGTGCGCATAGCCTCAATTTCGGCTTTTTGCAAAGCGTTTTCAGCGTCTTGTTGATGGCGACTGACTTCTTCAGTACGCTGAAGCGCCATTTTGCGTTCTGTTTCGGAACGTGCCGCATCAGCGGCCAGCTTGGCCTGTTCTTCAACGCGCCGACGCGCCATTTCGGCTTCGGCCTTGAGGCGGATAATTTCGCCTTCCGTCTCTTTTTTCGCGGTATCCGCCGACTGACGTGCCTGGGTTTCCATTTCACGACGTGCCTCGGCGGCATCTTGTTTGAGACGCTCAATCTCGCTCTCGGCTTTTTTCTGTGCTTGCATTGCCTGTTCGGCTCGCGCAGTTTCTACTTCTGCCCGCTGTACGGCGGCTTCACGCTCGGCCTGTTCAGCGGCCAGATCATCGGCTCGTTTTTGTGCAGAGGCACGTTCTGCCTCACTGCGCGCGTGATCTGCTGCACGCCGTGCTTCGTCTTCGGCTTTTTCGCGTGCAACCGCAGCTTCTTCCTTGAGGCGTGCGACTTCGGATAACGCCTGTTTGCGGGCATTATCTGCTGCCTGGGTGCGTTGCATTTCCTGTTGCACACGCTGCTTGGCCTTGCTCATCAAGGCTTCCACACGACCATCGCTTTCCGCACTGGTTGTGGCTTCGCCATGCAGGCTGACGACGTTATCTTCTGGTTTCAGGGTGGGCACATCCTGCTGTTTTGCCTGTGTGCTTGTTTGCTCGGGTGTTTGTGTTGTTGTAACAGGTGGTTTGTCTGCCTTTTTTTCCAGTGCAGATGCCGAAACGGCATTCAGACCGTCACGCAATACAAAAGCATCCAGTCCATACTGGTTAAGCAAAAATACGGCCGCCGCTGCGCGACTGTTACCGTCACTGAAAACAATGTATTTGTGTAATTTGTTCAGCTTGCGCAGTTGTAAACGCATTTCAGCCAACTGGATATTGCGTGCGCCGGGCAGGCTGCCCCGGGAGTATTCAGCCAGTTTGCGCACATCCAGCCATTGCACATCCGGGCTTGTCATGGCTTTGGCTTCATCAAAAGACACATATTGCAGGATAGGGGTGACCAGCAGGCTGATAAAATCTTCTTTTGACAGCCGCATCAGCGTGCCGTCTTCTATCATGGTCACCGAGGCATTACGCTTGCCATTGCTGATCAGCGCTTCTTCACCAAAACCGGTGCCAGGCGTCAAAATTGCCAGTTTCATTAGCGGTGCATTCGACGCTACCCGGCGGGCAACTTTCGCCTTTCCTTTGGCAATAATGTAATAGTTGTCATCGTTGTCATCCTGGTTGATCACAACGGTATTTGCGCGCACGTTGACTTCCTCCATGCGCATCATCATGGACTGGATATTTTCGGCACGCAGTTTGAGGAAGACCTTAGATTGCAGGAAACGACTCATCCAGTCGGTGTCATCCTTTTCTTCTACTGTCAGACTGGATACTTCGTAAGATTGTTGTTTGCCGCCCCAGTTGAGTAGCATTTCCAGCAGGTCAGTATCGATGTTCAGCAAAGAAACGGGTGTCTTTGCAACAGCGGTAACGGTGTGGGGGGATTCGGAGTCCAGCGGTTGGCGTGCTTGCTTGCTGTTGGCGGCTAACTTTGAGGTTTTTCCCGAAGCATCGGTAAGCTCCAGCTTGCCAGCCACAAGATACAGAGTACGGTGATCCCGCTCTCCCTGTTTGAAAATTGTTGCGCCAGTCACTACTTGGGTCACCCGTGATTTATCACTGAGCTCAGCGAGCATATCAGGAGACAGGTCACACAGTGGCGACAATGATCTCAGCAACTTGTGATCCAGTAGTTGTTTGGCAGCGCTCATTTATTTAATCATCGGTTCTAGGAGCCTGTCGGACTTAGGATGAATCTACGGCGGAAAATTCATTTTGGCCCATTTTTTCGATCCTTTTCGTTGAATATGTGCAATCTTCGCCTCAAACGATCAAAAAAATGGACTCAAAATGATTTTCCCTCGTTACGATCCCCTAAGTCCGACAGGCTCCTAGCAGGCTAAAAAGACAGCAAAGTCGGCGACTTTCCCTGCAAAGTATAACGGCAGAGAAGACGAAAGGTTTACAGCAAAAAACCCTGATTTGTCGTGTAAAGTTGGCCGACTGGCCGTACCGTGACGAGTGTCACAACGTGTCAGAAGCTGACCCTGAGGGTCAGCTGTGATAGCGCATAAAAAGACTAAAATATGAATTACTACTTATAACCGCCCAATACACCGGAACGATTGTCCGAGAATTTAAGCTCTATTCCTTAGCCCTTAATTCACATTTTAGCCTTGAGCACAATTGGGTCTATGGATTGTGCCCGCAAACGGTTACGCACTATGTCCATTTTGCGTGCGCTTTGGAAAGGGCCAACCCGTACCCGATACCAGGTCTGGCTGTTATTAATGGTGACGCGCTGTACATGAGACTCAATATTATTTAATGCCAACTGGGCGCGCATGCGATCAGCATCTTTCGTGCGGCGGAAAGAGCCCACTTGCAAATAATAGGTAATGGCATCCTCCGTTTTGCGCTCGCGTTCCGTTGCCAGCTCTTGCGGTGGGATAAACACTTCCATTTCCGGCAATAAGTTATAAAAGTCGAAGCGTGGTTTTTCGTCTGTTTGTTCCTTCAGTTTTTTATTCATTGTTGTTTGTTGGGGGGCAGCTTGACTCTTTTCCACCACCGGTGCAGGTGTTGCACGCTCACTACCCATTTGTAAATCATCTCTGAGATACACCAGTAGCGCGACCAGTAAGCCAATCAATAAACCACCGAGCATCCACACCCAGCCCGGTGTTGGCTTGGGAGGTTTGCTTTTGGGTCTGGCAGTATTTTTGTAATCTTTGGCCATAACCGGGACAGTGCTTTACATGGTTTCCGGTGCCGATACGGCCAATAGGCCCAAGCCGTTAGCAAGCACCTGCCGTGTCGCTTTGATCAAACACAGGCGCGCATCACGCACGGTGACATCATCCACCAAAAATGGATGGGCGTTGTAATATGTGTGGAAATCATTGGCCAGCTCGCGCAGGAAATGCGCCAACTGATGCGGCTCATGATTCAGCGCTGCAGCTTCCACCACTTCCGGGTAGCGTGAAAGTCTGGTCAGCAGGGCTTGTTCATGTGTTTCACTTAATATCGCTAAATTGGAAAGACCGTTGTCGCTATTGTGAGTCAAGGCTTTTTCAGCCAGTTGGCGGAGCACACTGCATATTCGTGCGTGGGCATATTGAATGTAATACACCGGGTTGTCGCTGCTCTGAGACTTGGCGAGATCGAGATCAAAATCCATGTGCTGTTCGCATTTGCGCATCACGTAGAAAAATCGTGCCGCATCGTTGCCTACTTCTTCGCGCAATTCACGCAAGGTGACAAATTCACCGGAGCGGGTAGACATCTGCGCTTTTTTGCCGCCGCGATACAAAATTGCAAACTGTACCAGCAGTACGTCAAGCTTGTCGGCATCGTCACCCAGCGCAGTAAGTGCGGCTTTAACGCGTGGCACATAGCCGTGATGATCGGCACCCCACACGTCAATAACACGATCAAAACCACGCGCCAGTTTTTGCATATGATACGCAATATCTGATGCAAAGTAGGTGGTCTGGCCGTTGTCACGTACCACTACGCGGTCTTTTTCATCCCCAAAATCAGTGGAACGAAACCACCATGCGCCGTTTTTTTCGTACAGGTGACCCGCCTCTTTGAGACGTTCAATGGCACGTCCTATTGCACCCGACTCAGTGAGCGAGCGTTCGGAAAACCATTCTTCGTAAACCACACCGAAATCTTCGAGGTCACGGCGGATGTCATCAAGAATACTGTTGAGCCCGGCATCAAACACCGTGCGAAAGGCGGTATCACCCAACAGCTCTTTAGTGCGATTGATCAGGGCATCGATGTATTGCTCTTTGTCGCCACCTTCGCTCTCGTCGGCGGGCAGATTCGTTAGTGCGATTTGTGCCGTATGTCGAAAAGCATCACCATGTTCACGCTGCAACGTGGCAGCAATATCCCAGATGTAATCCCCCTTGTAACCGTTAACGGGAAACGGGAGTTCATCGTTGACATTTTCACCGCACAGGTCAAGGTAACGTAGCCATACGCTGGTGGCGAGAATATCCATTTGTCGCCCCGCATCGTTGACATAATATTCACGGTGTACCTTGAAGCCCACTGCCGCCAACAGGTCCGCCACTGCCGCACCATAAGCTGCACCACGGCCGTGGCCCACATGCAGCGGGCCGGTGGGATTGGAAGAGACAAACTCGACCTGCACGGATTTATCACCACCGATGGTGGAGTGCCCGTAGGCCTTGCCTGTTTCCAGCACCGTCCCCACTACGGCGTACACTGCCGCATCAGTGAGCGTAAAATTAATAAAACCTGGCCCGGCAATGTCGACTTTTGCGACCTGATTGGAAACGGGCAATGCGGCAACAATTTTCTTTGCCAGATCACGGGGTTTGCAACGTACCGGTTTAGCCAGCATCAGCGCAATATTGCAGGCGTAGTCGCCGTGACTGGCGTCGCGGGTGCGATCAATCTGGATGTTCGGTGACAGATCCGCAGGTAACACGTCCTGAGATTTCAGTGTATCGATGGCGGTTTGAATCAGGGAAGCGAGCTGTGGTTTCATTTTGGCAGTTGTGGCGGGGAAGGCACGACATTATCGCTTGAGCATGTGATCAAGTACAAGCCGACATCCATTTTTCTGCTATTGCAACCCGGTTTCTCACCGATCATGAAATCTGGACACGTATTTCACCGGGAAAACTGTTGGTATTTGTGGATAGAAAATCTCTGGATTATAGGTATGCCCACCTCAATGAGCCCGCAGACATATTGGTTGCCTCTGACTAGAGGATAAACCATGAGTATCAGTGCGACGTTGGAGTCAGCCAGTTTTTATGCGTCGAAATTCTTTACAGTGATTGTTTTTGGCCATGTTGTAAGCATCTATCTTATTGTAAATACTAATAATAATTTATTTGGCACGATGTATGCTTATGATCAGGCAGCCAAGTAAACCTATAGTTTCACTGTTGAGGTAAGAAGTATCATGTTTAAACATTTAACCGCCGTCACACTTTTTTCAGTCACATTATTGAGTCTGTCTTCACCGATTTCTGCTGGATTGATTCTTGAGTCATATGCATCGGGCACAGTAACATCCAGCACAATTGGTGGTTACGCGATGACTGATTTTGCCATCACCAACGGCGTAGGCGGTGGCACAACGAATGTGCTGTCACCCATCAGTGGTTCGCTAAATTTTCTTGATCAAAATAACAACTCTTTGTCCATGAGTCGTCGTTTAGCGAATGATGTAAGCTGGTGGAACAATGGTGAAGCCAACGATTATGATATCTACACAACAAGCAACTATCTGATAACGATCTTGCTTCCAGAAAACACGCGCGCTTTTTCTTTTAGCGTTGGCGCTAACCTGAGCAGCAGCGGTAACAATGCATGGCTGACTGCGACAGAGTCCGGCGGCTTAGGAATCGACGATGAGTATTGGTTCAATGTTAACCGTAATAACACTCCTGGTTTTGGTCTTTACGCCGACAATAGTAATGGTCGTTGTTCGGCCATTACTTCCGTTACCATTGACCCAGAGTATTGGGGGCTAGGTAATTTCTCAATCAATCAGGATCCTTGCGCAACCACAACCAGCATACCAGAGCCTTCATCTGTTGCATTACTTGCTTTAGGCTTGCTCGGTTTTAGTCTTTTTCGCCGTAAAAATAACGCATAGAAACCATCGGGTTTCGCCCGGGGTTGATTGACACAAAATGCCACTCGATATGAGTGGCGTTTTTTGTGTGGCAGCCTAAGGAGTGGAACACAATAACTTATACTATGCTCGTGGCGATTGAGATTTAGGTGTCACTGCACGTCCTCCGGGTGTACGTCAACTGCGGTGACTTGGCCAGGAAAATAACAGGACAAAACCACCCAGCCCACCCAGCATCCAGGTCAGGAAGGGTGCATTGCCTAGCATGGAGGTTGTTGTGGGGTCGGCATAGACGTAAATGATGGAGGCGCTGATGACAAAAGCAGAACCGACAATGGCGCGGAACAGACGGCGATTGGCGCGACGGATTTCCCAGCGCATTGCGGTTAGTTCTTTTAGCGCATTACCGGAATCAGCCCCCGTTTTTTGACTGCCTTGATGTTCTGTCTGCTGTGTCAACCATTGATGCAACAGCACAGGAATTTCCGGCAGTTTTTCGCTCCATTCCGGCGCGTTGCGGCGCAGTGAGCGTATAATCGAGCGCACACCTATCTGTTCACTCATCCAGCGTTCAAGATAAGGTTTGGCCGTTTGCCACAAGTCCAGTTCGGGGTATAACTGTCGACCTAAACCTTCGATGTTCAACAGGGTTTTTTGCAACAGTACCAGTTGTGGCTGTATTTCCATATTGAAGCGCCGTGCCGTTTGAAACAGGCGCAATAATAAAAGACCAAATGAAATATCTTTCAGGGGACGTTCAAAAATGGGTTCGCACACGGTGCGAATCGCGGCTTCAAATTCTTCCACCCGCGTATCTTCCGGCACCCAGCCGGATTCCACATGCAGCTCTGCCACCTTGCGATAGTCACGCTGAAAGAATGCCAGGAAGTTACCCGCCAGATAATGCTGGTCATCATGACTCAGTGTGCCCATGATGCCAAAATCTACGGCAATATAACGGCCGCTAGGCTCAACAAAAATATTACCGGGATGCATGTCGGCATGAAAAAAATTATCGCGAAATACCTGGGTGAAAAAGATTTCCACACCGTGCTCAGAGAGTGTTTTAAGATCAACACCCTGTTTTTTCAACATGTCCACATTACTCACAGGAATACCGTGGATACGCTCCATCACCATCACATTGCCCCGTGTCAATGGCCAATGGACTTCAGGAACATATAACAAATCAGAATCCGCGAAGTTACGTCGCAATATGGAGGCCGAACTGGCTTCACGCATCAGGTCCAGTTCATCCAGTATGGTTTTTTCAAACTCTTCCACCACTTCGAGTGGGCGCAGGCGTCGGCCGTCGGCCCAGTAGCGCATCGCCAACTCGGCGAGGGTATGCATCAAAGCAAGATCACGACGAATGGTTTTTTCAATATCGGGACGCACCACTTTGACCACCACTTCCCGACCATCCAGCAAACTGGCGGTGTGTACTTGTGCGATGGACGCCGAGGCCAGTGGCTGTTCGTCAAAACGTGCAAACACTTCCGTCACTGATTGACCGAGACTCTCTTCAATGATCATGCGTGCTTGACTGCCGGGAAAAGCGGGGACGTTATCTTGTAACTGTGCTAGTTCATCCGCAATATCGTCGGGTAACAAATCACGGCGCGTAGAAAGTATCTGGCCAAACTTGATAAAAATGGGACCAAGATCTTCCAGACTGCGACGAATACGCGCTCCCCGGGGGAGTCTTTCACGCCAAAACCAGCGCCAGGGGGACAGGTATTGTAAAAACCGCACCGGACGGAACAGGTGGGTGGTAAAAATGATTTCATCGAGCCCGTGGCGACCCAAAACATTATTGATGTGTAATAAACGCAATGCCTGCCGAAACCCGATCACGCGACCTCTCCGTTATTTTTGGGTGTCGGCTTGTTTTTCAGCGAGTTTTCCAACCGCCGTACACGCGCTTCCATACGGTCCACATCGGTACGTAACACATCCACTTGTGATATATAGTTTTCCACTTCATCACGATTGGGTAGCGTTTCATTTTCTTCCTGTAAATATTCTGCAACATTCTGCCCCAGCGTATCCACAGTCTGTTGCCCCCAGGACAAGGCACTGCGCACCGCATTGCCCAGCTTATGTGCGACCAGGTCACCCGTAAAATGTGAGAGGTGTTCTTCCCAGTCAATGTCCAGCGTATCGAGAATTTCGCTAAATTGTTGCCCTAGTTCCACATCGCCACTGATTTCCACATCGCCTGCAAACAATACGTCACCCGCATGTTTGACCAGCCCCATGCGCATCAATGCCACAGGCGTGCCACGCAACACCGTGTCTGGTTCACCTTCAATGCGACCATAAATGGATAATTTATCCGGAGCGGGAATCAGGTACAGCGACACATCCAACCCACGCACTTCGATGGCAATCACTTTCCCCTGGAGGTCTTGTAGGCGGGCAAGGGTGTCTTCGTCTAACTGCAAGACGCGGTTTACGGCCATTTCGATACTGGCGGTAATTGCCGTGGGCAGGTGATTCACCGTAATTCACCCATCAATTGCGTAAGGCTTTTTTGCGATTCATCATCAGCTTCAATACCCGCTTTGTATAACACCACGGTGTTGGCAATTTTGTCGTGAAAAGCTTGTTTGCGTTTGTCCCGCGCCACCCATAAAAAACCCAGCAATAAAGGCAGAATGGAGGCAAGATAGGCAATATAACGCAAAGCAGCCTGTTTGACTGACATGGGTTTAAAGCTGTCCGCATCCACGACCTGGCAATCCAGCAGCAACTTTCCCGGTGTGCCAAGGAATTTGAGCCACAAAATAATGGTTAACAAAAACCCCACCGCTGTTCGCACTAAACCGTCGCTGGTCAATAATCCTGCGCCCATAACAACCGGTCCCATCAGCAGACCAATAATAATCGTAAACAGCAGGCTATCGATAAGCGTTGCACCCACCCGCCGCCAGAAACCAGCATACTGAAACGGGGCGGCTGGCCGATTAACGTTCACAATTTGTAACCCCGATGCAGGGCAACGATGCCTCCACTGAGATTAAAATAATCACAGCGTTCAAGACCCGCTGCTTCCATCATCGTTTTCAACTCATCCTGACTGGGATGCATGCGAATGGATTCGGCCAGATAACGATAGCTTTCTTCATCTTTGGCCACTAGTTTGCCCATCAACGGCAATAATTTGAATGAATAGGTATCGTAAATCGCGGCAAGTCCCGGTGTAACGGGTTTGGAAAATTCCAACACCAGCAACCGGCCACCCGGTTTGAGTATGCGCTGCATAGAGTGCAATGCAGCATCTTTGTCGGTGACATTACGCAAGCCAAAGGCAATAGTGATGCAATCAAAATAATGGTCAGGAAACGGCAGGCATTCGGCATTAGCCTGTACATATTCCATGTTAGACAACACACCGCGATTAATCAGCCGCTCGCGTCCCACCCGGAGCATGGACTCATTGATGTCCGCTAGCACCACTTCACCACGGTCTCCCACCAGCGCGGAAAATTTTGCCGCCAGGTCGCCCGTACCACCGGCAATATCCAGCACCCGTTGGCCCGCACGCACGCCGCTCATTTCGATGGTGTAACGCTTCCACAGACGATGCACGCCCATGGACATCAGGTCATTCATGACATCATAATTGTTGGCAACAGAATGAAATACCCCGGCAACCCTGTCTGCTTTTTCTTCGGCGCGTACCTGCTCGTAACCAAAGTGCGTGGTGTTTTTCGCGTCTTCGTTATCGGCTGTATTTCTCATATCAATGATGTTGCCTTTAAATGTGAATTAAGCGATAAAAATGTCCAAACGAACAAAATCAATGACTTTCACCATAACTTTCACCGCAAAGGGCACGAAGGAACGCGAAGACCGGAAACGGTGATTTAGCCCTTAATCCACGTTTTATTGATGGTTCCCCGACATTAAGTCACTCACACCTTGCGTTTATACCCGGCCTTTTCCAAACGATTCAGATACTCGGCCCACAATTCAGATTTATCACGCCCCAATGTATACAATATGTCCCAGGAATAAATACCGGTGTTGTGTCCGTCATCAAATTCCAGTTGGATGGCGTAATTACCCACCGGTTCAATGCCTGCAATATTGACATTTTCCTTACCCGTTTGCAGCACTTCCTGACCGGGACCGTGTCCCCGTACTTCTGCCGAGGGTGAGTACACACGCAGGTATTCGCAGGGGTATTCAAAATGACTGTCGTCGTCAAAAACAATTTCCAGTACACGCGAGGCTTGGTGTAAATTGATGTCTGTAGGCTTTGGAGCCGTGCTCATGGTGATTCTCCGTTAATCGCTATTGGTCGGCGTTATAAAATATACCGGCTCAAATCTTCGTTTTTGGCCAGTTCGCCAAGGTGCTTGTCCACGTATTCCACATCCACGGTGACATGGGTACCGCTTTGATCTGCGGCAACAAAGGAGATTTCTTCCAGCAAGCGTTCCACAACGGTGTGCAAACGGCGCGCGCCAATATTGTCGGTGCGTTCATTCACCTGCCAAGCCACTTCAGCGATCCGCGAAATCCCATCATCGGTGAAGGTGAGTGTGACACCTTCGGTGGCCAACAGAGCGCTGTACTGTTCTGTTAATGAGGCATCAGGTTCGGTGAGAATGCGTACAAAATCTTCCACGCTCAACGCGCTCAGTTCAACACGAATGGGTAAGCGCCCCTGCAATTCAGGAATCAGGTCCGATGGCTTGGATAAATGAAACGCACCGGAGGCAACAAACAAAATATGATCTGTTTTTACCATGCCGTATTTGGTGGACACCGTGCAGCCTTCCACCAGTGGCAACAAATCCCGTTGCACACCTTCACGCGAGACATCTGGTCCGGAGCTTTCCCCACGTTTGCAGATTTTGTCCATCTCATCGAGAAACACAATACCGTTTTGTTCGACATTATCCACGGCACATAATTTAATTTCTTCTTCGTTGAGCAACTTACCTGCCTCGTCATCGGTCAGCAGTTTAAAGGCGTCTTTGATTTTCAGTTTGCGGGTGGTGGTGCGGCCACTGCCCATATTCTGAAACAACCCCTGTAACTGGTTGCTCATTTCTTCCATGCCTGGCGGTGCCATGATTTCCACTCCCACAGGACTGGCGCTTAACTCCACTTCAATTTCCTTGTCGTCGAGATCACCTTCCCGCAACTTTTTACGAAATTTCTGCCGGGTGCTCGATTCTTCAGTGGATTCTTTCTCCGCTCCATCGTCACCCGTACCAAAACCAAAATTACCGCCGCGTGCCGGGCGCAACAGGATGTCAAGAATGCGGTCCTCTGCCGCTTCTTCAGCGCGGAAGCGTACTTTTTTCACTTCCTGTTCCCGCACCAGTTTGATGGAAATATCAATCAGGTCACGAATAATGGATTCCACATCGCGCCCCACATAGCCCACCTCGGTAAATTTGGTGGCTTCCACTTTCACAAACGGTGCATTGGCCAGTCTGGCCAAACGTCGGGCAATTTCAGTTTTGCCTACACCAGTAGGACCGATCATCAAAATATTTTTCGGGGTAATTTCGTTCTTCAGCGCATCATCCACCTGCGAGCGCCGCCAGCGGTTGCGCAGTGCAATGGCCACAGCACGTTTGGCATCGTCCTGGCCGATAATGTGCTTGTCCAGCTCCTGCACGATTTCGCGAGGGGTCATTTGTGAGCTGATTTCTGTTGATATTTTTGACATTAACTTGCCTTCCCTTTCCCTGACTCATCCGGATGTAATTCTTCGATGGTGAAATGATCGTTGGTATAAACACAAATTTCCGAGGCAATGGTTAATGCCTTTTCGCAGATGGTGCGTGCGTCCAGCTCGGTATTTTGCATCAATGCGCGTGCAGCGGCCTCAGCAAAAGAGCCTCCGGAGCCGATGGCGATCACATCATGCTCAGGCTCGATCACATCACCATTGCCGGAAATCACCAGCGAAGCGGTTTCATCGGCCACCGACAACAGCGCTTCCAGTCGGCGCAACATGCGGTCAGTACGCCAGTCTTTGGCCAGCTCCACCGCAGCACGCGTTAAATGCCCCTGATGCTTTTCCAGCTTGCCTTCAAAACGCTCAAACAAGGTGAAGGCATCCGCCGTGCCACCGGCAAAACCGGCAATCACCTTGTCATGATACAAGCGCCGCACTTTGCGCGCATTGCCCTTCATGATGGTATTGCCCATCGACACCTGACCGTCGCCACTGATCACCACTGACCCGTTACGACGCACCGAAAGAATTGTAGTACCGTGAAATTGTTCCAACGTGATTCCTCATAAACTCGATAAAAACAGGGTGGAAAGTTTACACCATATCGACAGCCAACAGGCTGTTCAGGGTAATTTCCTGGACTTGCCCTTGCGGACAGTGTCTTTTCTGGCTCTGGGGTGTGCCTTGTCATAGACCTCGGCAAGGCGCTGAAAATCCAGGTGGGTGTAAATTTGTGTGGTGCTGATATCGGCATGCCCCAACAATTCCTGTACTGCACGTAGATCACCACTGGACTCCAGCAGGTGGGCGAAGGCATGGCGCAATTTGTGCGGATGCACCCGACTGGTTATGCCTTGCTGAATACCCCGCTGATGAAAACGCTGTTGCACGGCACGGGATGTGAGTCGTCCGCCACGCTGGCTGACAAACAGAGCCGGTTCATCCGCATTGGCCAACGCCGCACGCTGCTGCTGCCAAGCAATAATAGCCTCACGCGCATATCGTCCCACCGGTACTACCCGTGCCTTGTTGCCTTTGCCTAGCACCTCGACACTGCCATCAGCCAGATCAATCTGCCCCACATCCAGCGACACCAGCTCAGCCAGACGTCATTGTCACGCACAACCAATGGATCATCTCCATCAGCCGCTGTTGACAGCAACCGAGTCATTTCATCCACATCCAGTGGTTCAGGTAATTTACGCGGTGCTTTAGGTGCTTGCACTCCTTGCGCCACATTTTTTTGCAGATGGCCTTCACGCATCAAAAACCGTAAAAAACTGCGCAAGGCAGACAATGCCCGCGCCAGACTCCGGCCGCCAATGCCCTGCCGGTGACGGGCCGCCAGCCAGGCCCGCACATGTTTGGCATCCAGCGACGCCCAGTCTGTCACTTCAGCAGCATCACAGTAAGCAATGATGCCGCGCAAATCACGCTGATAATTACTGAGGGTGTGCGGCGACAAGCGCCGTTCGGTGTTGAGGTGTTGCAGGAAACGGTCGATCCATTGCCGTGCGGTGTGTTGCATCGACACCGCGCCTTGCCGACTAGGGAGTATCCAGATATTGACCCATGGCGACCGTGATCACTTCCGCCAGGTTATCCAGAAAACTGGTATCCATACTGGTGTGATAACGGTCTTTTTCAAAACTGCCAATGGCCAGCAAACCCAGATCGCCCTGCTTACCCAGCGGCAGCACAGCACTGGAGGCAATACTCTCAGCCTGCTCGCCAAACAGCTGCTCATCATTCAACGGCCCGCAATGGGGCTTGCCTGCGCTGAGCAGGCGACGGAACAGGCCACGGAAGGCATCGGCATCCGCAGGAAATTCGTTACGGGAAACCGACTTGCCATCACCCGGCCTCACTAGCAGACGCAACGCCACCCG
>QIGJ01000225.1 GCA_003229995.1 Gammaproteobacteria bacterium
CCAGGGTGTTGCCGACAACATTGAACTTGCCCGGGAAGTGCTTTCCATTGATGAAAAAACAAAAAGTCTGGCAGAGGCGGAGATGCCGGTCGTTCAAAATGAATTACTTAAAATAAAAAACTCTGGTAAGGCCAGCGTGGCTTATCAAACCATTCAGAGTTTCGCATCCAGTAATACCTAAATCCGGTAAGGAATGGGCACGCAATAACTTCCCCTTCCGGTTTTTTTGTCGGTTGCATAAATCCAGTGGCTTCGACTATTCTGTGAGGCATGCATAACGAAGCACAAAACGCGCTGGTGGATGGTATCACCTTTGATGATTATTTACCGATAGATTGGGAGGTGCTGACCATACTACCCAGTGAAGGTGAGCAGCATCGTCATCACCGTGCCAATGAAGAGTTACTGCAAAATCTGTTACTGAGAGATGAGACGATATCTCAGGAGGGTGATGAAGCAGAAGTGGTTAGTGGTCATGAACCCTTTAAACGTCTTGAAACACGTTTGGATCTGCTACTGAGTCTGGTCACGGAAATGATGACCAACAACAGTCACTTGCCGATGCAGCATGATGTTACCCTGGGTGCGCACGGCCTTTATGTGCAGGCCGGAGGTGATGTTATTGCCCGCCTTAAGACGGGCTCATTACTAAAAATCCGGCTTTATCCTGATCCGTATTTCCCCCGTCCATTACTGCTTTTCACGCGGCTTGTTGATGTCCAGATGCAAAGTTTCACGGTGAATTTTTGCCCGCTGGAAGCGTGTCTGCAAGACCAACTGGACAAATATATTTTCCGGCAACATCGCCGTGCCATTGCCTTGGCACGCAAAAAATGAAACCGCATCATTTACCGGGTGTTCGCTCTCAAACTTTATAGGAGAATCGAAATAACCCATCCAGCATGCCGTTTTATAAAGTAATTTTTATCCACTTATCTGTGACAATATTTTGACATCCCGAAAATATGGTGTATAACTTAATGCGTTGCGGAGGAAGCCGCCGCATTTGGTTGATACAAATGGCCTTAATTCTGGGAGGGAAAAATGCCTGATTCAATGACTCTGTTGCTGGTCGACGAGAATGATCAACAGCGTCAGAAATTCACTGCTATTTTGGAATTTGTTGCACAGGGAACGGTGAATGTTACCGAGAGCAGTAGAGCGCTGGATTTTCTGGATGATCGAACAGAAGCGGTTTTATTGGGAAATTGTGGCTCTGCCGAACGCCTTGCCTGGTTATTCGCCGAGATAAAGAAAAAATGTGAAGACACACCCATTGTACTTCTTTTGACGGAAGACAGTGATCGTTCACTGGATAAAAACATGGTGCAGTCTGCCTTTGCCATATTGAATCTTCCCTTACGATATTCCGAATTATCTGATTTGTTGCAGCGTGCAGAGGTGTTTAACCTGGGTCGAAAATCCGGTGATGGCGGCGGTGTCAATCTGGATTTGTTTCGCAGTCTGGTGGGTAACAGCCGCGGGGTGATCGAGGTGCGCAAACTGATTGAACAAGTCGCTAACTCCGAGGCCACGGTACTTATTTTGGGTGAATCCGGCACCGGTAAGGAAGTGGTTGCACGTAATCTGCATTATCATTCTGTACGGCGTGACAAACCTTTTGTGCCGATTAACTGTGGGGCAATTCCCGGCGAATTATTGGAAAGTGAACTGTTTGGCCACGAAAAAGGGGCTTTTACTGGAGCCATCACAGCCCGCCGAGGCCGCTTTGAAATGGCAGAAGGTGGCACTCTTTTTCTGGACGAGATTGGCGACATGCCCATGAGCATGCAGGTTAAACTGCTGCGTGTATTGCAGGAGCGTACCTTTGAACGTGTTGGTGGCAACAAGGAATTGAAAGCCGATGTGCGGGTCATCGCTGCCACACACCAAAACCTGGAAGAGCTGATCAGGGACGGTAGCTTTCGCGAGGATTTATATTACCGCCTTAACGTATTCCCTATCGATATGCCCCCGTTACGTGAACGCATGGATGACGTACCCCTGCTGGTGAACGAATTGATTGCCCGTATGGAACACGAAAAACGTGGCTCGGTGCGTTTTACTCCCGCCGCAATGATAGCGCTGTGTCAGTACCGTTGGCCGGGCAATGTGCGTGAGCTGTCCAATTTACTGGAACGTATGGTTATCATATATCCCTATGGCATTGTTGATGTTGCGGATTTGCCCGAAAAGTTCCGCCCGCCCGGTACGGTGAGCGAAGAAGATGCACCCAGTATTCACTTTGAACAACATCTGGTGCCCAGTGCCGATTTTCAGACATCTCGCCTACCCCGGGAAGGCATCGATTTAAAGGAACATATCAGTTCCATGGAATGCTCGTTGATTAAGCAGGCACTTGACGATGCAGGCGGCGTGGTGGCCCATGCCGCGAAACGGCTCAAAATGCGCCGTACCACGCTAGTGGAAAAGCTGCGCAAATACGGCCTGCAACGCAACGAAACCATGACGGAAATTTGACTCATCAAATGGACTGTCATCATTAACTATTTGATAATAAAGGAAGTCATTATTTAGGCACGCTACTTGCTTGTTCTGTGATGTACCACACAGACTGTTTGAAACAGAAGGGCAAGGCGTGTCATGGCAGTATCGCAACAAATTCAGGACCTGGAAAAAAATTTCAAGGTCTTTAATCGTGTTTCCTCCCAACTGGCGGCCTCATACCATCAGCTTGAAGACCGTGTTAGCCAACTGCACGGCGAGTTGACGGGGCGTGTTTCGGCACAGGCGGTAGCCGCAGATGGATCATTGCTGCGCGCCATTTTAACGGCACTGCCAGCAGGTGTGGTTGTGGTGGACGGTTCGGGCCAGATCAGTGAATTTAACCCTGGTGCTACCGCCATGCTGGGTGAACTCCGGCACGGTGAAATGTGGGCAAATGTGATTGCCCGCGTGTTTGCACCACGTTCTGATGATGGTCACGAAATTTCATTACGTGACGGACGGCGTGTCAGTATTGCCACTTGCCCATTGGGCGATCAACCCGGTCAGGTGTTACTGATCACCGACTTGACGGAAACGCGCGAGCTACAGGATAACCTCGGTCAGCATCAACGCCTGATTGCCATGGGCGAAATGGCCGCAGGACTTGCGCATCAGATTCGTACCCCTCTAGCATCCAGTTTGTTGTTTGCTGCACAACTCAAAAATACCCGGTTGGATAATAATGCCCGCAGTCAATTGGCGGACAAAGTCACTGAGCGCTTACGCCAACTGGAATCGCTGATTTCTGACATGCTGATTTTTTCCCGCACGGGTTACAGTGGACAGGAATGCGTTAGCGTTGCCACATTATTTGCAGAACTGGAAAACCAGATGGCAGATGTATGTCAACAACGTGACATTCAATTAGTGGTGCTGTGTGAAACGCCTACGCAGGAAATTAAGGGTAACCCGCGCATTCTCGGTAGCGCATTGCTTAATCTCGCCAACAATGCCATTCAGGCCATGGCTAAGGAAAATGGACAGTCACCCCGGCTGACTTTTCAAGCTCGCAACGGTGTTTGCAATACTGTTGAACTCTGCGTCATCGATAACGGCCCTGGTATTTCTGAAGACATTCAGCATAAGCTTTTTAAACCTTTTTTCACGACACGGAATGATGGTACCGGCCTGGGGCTTGCGGTGGTGAAAGCGGTTGCTCAGGCGCATGGTGGATGTGTGCGGATGGAATCCATACCAGCGCAAGGCAGTGAATTTATTCTGCAATTACCACTTTTGAGCACAGTAAAAGACAATACAGCAAGTCCACAGGAGGCACTATGAGCCCGGCCGTTATTTTGGTTGTTGAAGATGATGCTGATTTGCGGACAGCACTTTGCGACACCCTGGCATTGGCCGGATATAAAATACAAACCGCCAGTGATGGACTTGCTGCTGTCGAAATTCTCCAGTGCGAGTCAATCGATATGGTGATTACGGATATTCAAATGCCAAGCATGAATGGACATGAACTGCTCAAAAAAATTAAATCACAATGGCCGGATATTCCGGTGATGTTGATGACAGCATACGGTTCGATACAAATGGCTGTAGAAGCCATGCGGGATGGTGCTGTGGATTATCTCAGCAAACCCTTTGAAGCAGAAGTGCTGGTGGCTATGGTGAATCAATACGTTGGTGAGCGTGATGCAGACATCAGCAACATGATCGCTGAAGATCCTCGTAGCCGGGAACTTGTTGTGCTGGCAAAACGGGTGGCAGATAGCGATGCAACCATTATGCTGATGGGGGAAAGTGGTGTGGGCAAAGAAGTGCTGGCACATTATATTCACAATCAGTCACAACGAGCCGGAAAGCCCTTTGTTGCGATTAATTGTGCAGCAATTCCGGAAAATATGCTGGAAGCCACCTTGTTTGGTTATGAAAAAGGCGCGTTTACCGGTGCCTATAAAGCCTGTCCGGGAAAATTTGAACTGGCCCAGGGGGGAACCTTGTTACTGGATGAAATATCCGAAATGGATGCCGCACTTCAGGCAAAGCTGTTGCGGGTATTGCAAGAACGTGAAGTCGAGCGTCTGGGTGGACAAAAAACCACGGCACTGGATGTGCGTGTGCTGGCAACCTCCAACCGGAATATGCGTCAGGAAGTTAAAGAAGGCCGTTTCCGTGAAGACCTGTTTTATCGTTTGAATGTTTTTCCTATTCAGATATCCGCTTTGCGTGACAGGGCAGAAGATATTTTACCCCTGTGCAATATGCTGATCAATCAACATTTAAAATCACATGCCGGAAAACTGCCGGAACTGGGCAAACTTGCGCGTGAAAAATTATTAAGTCACCCATGGCCAGGGAATGTACGTGAACTGGATAACGTGATTCAACGCTCGCTAATTTTAAAGCAGAGCGATGTGATTGAAGCAGCAGATATTCAGTTCGAAACTATTAGCACAGGTGCTGATGATATGTCGGATGAGTATGAAGATGAATCCCGTACTCTGGACAGCGAAATGAAAGACCACGAATACAATAAAATTCTTGCCGCGTTGCGTGCTGACAATGGCAATCGTCAGCGTGTTGCTGAAAAACTGGGCATCAGTCAGCGCACACTGCGTTACAAGTTGGCAAGAATGCGTGAAATGGGCATGTCTGTTCCCGGCCGCTATGGTGTGGAAGCCGTGTAGCCCGGATTTGTTGACCGATGTAAAGAAACAGGAGAATCATGATGAATGAAATCGATACCAGTCAACTGATTACCCAAATGCGTGCCATGGCTGCCGTCGCACAGGGAAACACCGTAACACCACAAAATAATATAACAGGTAGCAATTTTGGAGACTTGTTAAGCAACAGCATTAACAAGGTCAATGACATACAAAAAACGTCTGGGAAACTGACTAATGCTTTTCTTTCCGGTGATTCCAGTGTCAGTCTTGCCGAAGTGATGATTGCCAAACAAAAATCCGGTATCGCTTTTGAAGCCGCACTTCAGGTACGGAAAAAATTATTAAGTGCTTACAAGGAAATAATGTCGATGCAGGTTTAATTGATAAATGCGTCATAAAATAAGTAACGATAAAGAAGGTTCTATATGGCATTAATTAATACCGAAGAAGTTTCTGCCGGGCTTGCGGGTATGAGCGGTCTTAATGCTTTTCGCCAGATAGGCCTGATGTTGGGACTGGCTGCCAGTGTGGCCATCGGTGTTACGGTCGTGTTGTGGTCATGGACGCCTAATTACGGTGTGTTATATGGCGCACTGGAAGAACGAGATGTCAGTACTGTGCTGGATGCGTTACGGCAGGGCGGTATTGAAGCAAAACTTGATGAAGCCACAGGTGCCGTATTGGTGCCCAAAAAAAATATTCATGATGCGCGAATCAGACTGGCTTCCATGGGATTGCCAAAGGGGGTGAGCGCCGGTTTTGATGCATTGGAAGATAAAAGCAGTTTTGGTGTTTCACAGTTCATGGAAAAGGCACGTTACCAGCGTGCGTTGGAGATTGAGCTGGCGAGAACGATCTCCAGTCTGAGTAACGTTAAAAACGTACGTGTGCATTTGGCGGTGCCACGGCAATCGGTTTTTGTGCGTAACCGAAAAAAATCCAGTGCCTCGGTCGTGGTTAATTTATTCCCCGGCCGCAGTCTGGAAAGTGGACAGGTCTCTGCGATCACACATATGGTGTCATCCAGTATCCCTGAACTGGATGTCAGCAATGTCACGGTGGTGGATCAACGAGGAAAGTTATTGACTTCGGGAAGTGCCAATTTACAAATTGCACGGACGGGAGCTCAGTTTGAGTACATCAATAAATTTGAACAGGCTTATATTCATCGCATTGAACGTTTGTTGGAACCCATTCTGGGGTCTGAGTCTGTGCGAGCACAAGTGACAGCGGATATTGATTTTACGGCGAGTGAGCAAACGCAGGAAAGTTTCAATCCGGATGCCCCGGCCTTACGCAGTGACCAGACCACAGTAGAACAGTCTTCTGGTATTACAAATGGCGGTATACCCGGTGCGTTGACAAACCAACCTCCCGGTGCTGCAACCGTGCAGGAAAATATCGGTGACGACGTTGCCACGGTGACTCCGAGTAGCAGTCAGCGTCGAGAAATACGTAACTATGAGCTGGATAAAACCATCAGTCACACACGATTTTCCATGGGGCGTCTGAAAAGACTGTCAGTGGCCGTGGTGGTGGACGACAAGCTGAGTGTGGTGGATGGTAATACCATACGTCTGCCACGCACGCCGGAAGAGTTGACCCGTTTAAGTAGCTTGATCAAAGAGGCAGTGGGTTTCAATGTACAACGGGGTGACACGGTGAATGTGATGAATTCATCATTCACGGTTCCGGAAGCACCAGAGCCTTTACCTGAAGTGCCTATTTGGGAGCAGGGATGGGCGTTGGATATCGGCAAAAAAATCCTGGGTGGTTTATTGGTGATCATCGTTTTGTTTGGAATATTGAAACCGATTATGCGTTCACTGGCAACACAGTCGCGAGAAATGCTACCCGTTAACGCAGCAGGAGAGGGTTCTGCAGCGACAGGGGGTGCCGAAGGCATGGCAGAGGATACCGTGACGCTGGGTGCAGCACAGAATGTTCCTGCCATTTCTGCCCCTGGAAGCTATGAGCAAAATATGATTACGGCAAACAAGGCGGTTGAACAGGATCCAAAATTGGTCGCGCAAGTCGTAAAAAACTGGGTAGCCAGCGATGGCTGAAAACAGTGAGGTAAAAGGTATTGACCGCGCTGCGATTTTTTTAATGAGCCTGGGGGAAGTGGCAGCCTCGGAAGTGTTGAAACACATGGACCCCAAAGAAGTGCAATCGGTGGGTGCAGCCATGGCGCAGCTGAATAATGTTTCGCGTGGCCAGGTGACCTCTGTGTTAAATGATTTTTGTGCCACGGTGCAGGAAGAGACCGGTCTGGGATTGGGGACTGATGATTACGTGCGCAGTGTGCTGAAAAAGGCATTGGGTGATGATAAAGCCGAGGGTTTGATTGATCGCATTTTACAAGGTGGAAATACCAAGGGACTTGAAACACTCAAGTGGATGGATTCACGTGCAGTGGCTGAAATTATCCGTCTCGAACATCCCCAGATTATTGCCATTGTTTTGTCATACCTGGACCCGGATCAATCGGCTGAGGTATTGGCTGTATTCCCTGACCGTGTGCGTGTTGATGTGTTAATGCGCATTTCCACGTTGGACGGTATTCAGCCTGCCGCATTAAATGAACTTAATGACATTATGGAAAAACAGTTCACGGGTAAAAATAATGTGAAGTCCTCCAGTGTGGGTGGTTTGAAAGCGGCTGCAAATATTCTTAATTTTATTGACAGTTCAATGGAAGGCGAGATTATGGACAGCGTCAAGGAAGTTGATGCGGATCTTGGTCAGAGTATTCAGGATCTTATGTTTGTCTTTGATAACCTGAACGCCGTTGATGATCGTGATATTCAAACGATTCTCCGGGAGATTTCTTCCGAATCTCTGGTGCTGGCACTGAAGGGGGCAGATGATGAACTGAAAGAGAAAATTCTAAGAAACATGTCTAAACGTGCTGCTGAAATGCTGCGTGATGATCTTGAAGCAAAGGGTCCAGTGCGTCTTAGTGAGGTGGAAGGAGCCCAAAAAGAAATTCTTTCAGTGGCTCGCAGATTAGCCGATGCTGGCGATATTTCTTTAGGCGGTTCCGGTGGTGAAGAGTATGTATAGTGATGGTTAAACTCATTGGCAAACAATCAACGGATCAATATCAACGCTGGGACTTACCCATGGTGGAAGATGTCTCCGGGGCCGTGGCGAATGCGAAGGATGACAAAGCACCCGGCCTGATGACGGCAGAACAAATCGAAAGAATTCAGAATCAAGCATACAAGGAAGCCTATGAAGCCGGTTTTGCAAAAGGTCGCGAAGCCGGAATGGCATCGGGAAAAGATGAAATTGTGCGTAATGGTCAATTGCTTGACGATTTGTTGCAATCATTATCACAACCCTTTGCAAGCCTGGATGAAAATATTACGCAGCAACTGGTGAGTTTATCAGTCGCCATTGCCCGGCAACTGGTTCGCCGGGAATTAAAAATTGATGCGACGCAAATTGTGGGTGTAGTACAAGAAGCGATTGCAGTGCTGCCAGTGGGTTCGTGTAATGTAAAGGTCTGCCTGCACCCAGACGATGTGCGAGTGGTGCATGACACATTGGTGAAAATGGAAACGGAGCGTAGCTGGGAGCTGATGGATGATCCCAGTTTGTCCCGAGGGGATTGCCGAATTCTAACGGAAACATCGCGCATTGATGCGACACTCGAAAAACGTCTGGCAGCTATCGCATCGCGGATTTTAGGTGGTGAGCGTGAGGCAGATAAAAATGTGCCGCCGGAATGACCGATGAATCAAAAAATATGCAGAGTCATTCATCATTTCAGTCCAGAGCAGAAAATCTTCGTGCGAGTCATCGCAAATGGCAACAATCGCTTATTGAAGCACAGGAACGTATTGCAGCGCCTCAACTGATTGTGGAAGGGCATCTTACCCGTATGGTGGGGTTGACGCTGGAAGCGGTCGGCTGTCATGCCCCAGTGGGTTCGCGGTGTCTGGTGGAAGGGCCGGATGGAAAAGATATTGAAGCCGAAGTCGTCGGTTTTTCCGACGAAAAACTATTTTTAATGCCCACAGAACGCATGCTGGGCATTGTTCCCAACGCCCGGGTGATACCAAGCAAAAAACCCTACGATGTGCCAGTGGGTGACGAGTTACTGGGTCGCGTGTTGGATGGTGCGGGTCATCCGTTGGATGGCAAAGGCCAGTTGCAAACATCAGAACGTGTATCGATGACCAGCCGGGTCATCAATCCCATGGCACGACATCCTATCAGTGAAAAACTGGACGTGGGCATTCGTGCCATCAATGCGTTGTTGAGTGTGGGTCGTGGTCAGCGCATGGGATTGTTTGCGGGTAGTGGGGTCGGTAAAAGCGTCTTGTTGGGCATGATGACAAAATACACGGATGCCGATGTGATTGTGGTTGGGCTTATCGGTGAACGTGGTCGTGAGGTCAAGGAATTTATTGATAACATACTCGGTGACGAAGGCATGATGCGTGCTGTGGTGATTGCCTCACCCGCCGATGATGTACCCGTCATGCGTTTGCATGGAGCATCACTGGCGACCCGTATTGCGGAATATTTCCGTGATCAAGGATTGAATGTCCTGTTGTTAATGGATTCATTAACCCGCTATGCCCAAGCGCAACGTGAAGTGGCACTGGCTGTGGGAGAACCGCCTGCAACAAAAGGTTATCCACCTTCAGTATTTGCAAAAATCCCACAACTGGTTGAACGTGCCGGAAATGGTGACATTGGTGGTGGTTCTATTACGGCATTTTATACGGTATTGACCGAAGGTGATGATCAGCAAGATCCCATTGCAGATGCAGCCCGGGCGATTCTCGATGGACATATTGTATTGTCTCGCGAGCTGGCGGAAGCAGGGCACTATCCGGCGATTGATATAGAGGCTTCGATCAGTCGGGCAATGACGGAAATTACCAGTGCGGAACATCAGGTTGCGATTCGTCGATTTAAGCAATGGTATTCTTTATATCGTCAACACAGAGACCTGATCAGTGTGGGAGCTTATCAACGCGGTACGGATGTAAAGGTTGATGAAGCAGTGGCAATGTATCCACAATTAACAGAGTTTTTACAGCAGAGTATCAAACAGTCTGTTTCACTTGCAGACAGTATCGCTGAATTGGAAGTGCTGCAAAGTATCGAGGTCATGTTGCCGGTCCATGATGTAAATTTACAGGTGCCAGTGGTACAACAAACGCTGCCGGATGGGAGTAATCCCTATGCAAAATAGGTAAGATATAAGAAATAATATAGACCGATAATGATCGAGATTTAGGCATTTATTGCACACCTGAAATACCTTAAATTAAGACCAAGCTTAATACACCACCAATAAACATCGCAATCCCCATGGCAAGTATCATCCAGTCACCTTGCGCGCCAGGTTCAAGCGTTGCTGTTTTATGTTGTTCCGGGTCATAAAATATTTCCACTTTTTTACCGACAGGATATTTGTCGTTATAGGCTTTGGCAAATTCCGGCAGGGGGTGGGTGCCTTTGGGGAATTCAAATTGTTTTTGGTATTTTTTGCCATCGAGTTGGTAGCTGAAAACAATTTCTGGTAGCAGGTCATTTTCAGCCGAAGTGGGGTTGGAAGTTTCGATAATGCCAGTAATGCGAGGCCATTGCTCGATTTTGCGTGATTTTTGCAGAATCAGCCAGCCCCAGATACTAATGCCAATGCCACCAAAGGCGACGGATGCAAGGATAATAGGATAGAGGTTCATGGTTTTATTATTTTTTAAGAGTCTGTCAATGTGTAAAGTAATTGCTCAGACTATCTGTTTTATTTGTCCAGAAATTCGCTAATGGTTTTACGCAGACAGTTTTTATTCTTATCCTGAAGGGGTTTTTGTTGGATGTTGGTGATCAGGAAGATATCTTCAGCACGTTCACCAAAGGTGGCGATTTTGGCATTTTGCAGTAATACGTTGCAGTGCAACATGCCGTTGGCAATGCGGGCAAGCAGACCGGGACGGTCGCTGGTAATAACTTCCATTTGTGTGCGCTGGTTTTTTTCGTCATCACGAAAGTGGATTTTTGTGGTAATAGGGAAGTGTTTTTGTTGCCGGGTCAGGGCAATGCTTGTCGGTGATATGTTATCGGGATGATGCAAATGGTTGTTGAGTTGTGTGCAGATTTCATTTTGGTGGTGGGTATCGGTAATTTGTTTTGCATTGTGGTCAAGCACCAAAAAGGTGTCCAGCGTAAAACCATTATTTGAAGTGATGACACGAGCGTCGATAATGTTTAGGCCGAGGGTTTCAAGTGTGGCGGTAATGGTGGCAAATATATAATTTTTATCGCGTGTGTAAACAAAAATTGCGCTGCCACCACGATGAGTCTCGCCGCGCACGAGAATCAGTGGTGCATCGTTGTTGCCATGCTCAATAATGGCCTGTGTGTGCCAGGCGACTTCATCGGCGGAATGGCGCAGAAAATAATCCTGTCCAAGTCGTTGCCATTGTTGATCGATATCTGCTTTTTTTAATTGAGAGTTCAATTGAGAGTTCAATTGAGAGTTCAATTGAGAATTCAGCAGAATAAGTGCCTGTGTCTGAGTGTCAGTGGCCAGCCCCTGGTGGTCCACAGGATTGTCCAGGCCATGTCGGAGTGCGCGTGAAGTAGCATGATACAACTCGGCCAGTAATGCGTCTTTCCAGGAGTTCCACAGGCTGGGGCTAGTGGCACGAATATCGGCGACGGTGAGCAGGTAAAGGTGATCGAGGCGTTTTTGATTGCCGATGTGTTGTGCGAATTCGGCGATAATATCCGGGTCGCTGATGTCTTTGCGTTGAGCAGTGACAGACATGAGCAGGTGGTTTTCCACTAGCCATTTTATCATTTGTGTATCGTGTTCATTAATACTGTGTTTACGACAGAAGATGGCAGCATCTATCGCACCTAACTTGGAGTGGTCACCCCCACGGCCTTTGCCAATGTCGTGGAAGAAGGCGCTGAGAGTCAGGATTTCCTGTTTATCGATACGTTTGATAATACGGGTACTGAGTGGAAATTCATTGGCAAATTCTGGTACGGTCAGGCGGCGTAAATTTCGCACGACAAACATGGTGTGTTCATCCACGGTGTAAACGTGGAACAGGTCATGCTGCATTTGTCCGACGATGTTACCGTAAACGGGCAGGTAGGCGGCCAGTACGCCGTATCGATTCATGCGTCGCAGTTCATGAGTCAGACCAATGCTTTGGCGAAACAGTTCGATGAACAAATGGTGGCAGTGTGGATCGTTGCGGAAATCCTCGTTAATCAAGTGGTGGTGTTGATGTACCAGACGAATGGTGCCAGCGCTGACACCACGTAATTGAGGATCGCGAGCCATGAGTACAAACAGCTCCAGCAATGCGGAAGGTTGTTGGATGAATACAGCATTGTGGGTAACTTCTAATTTCCCATGGCGCGATTGGAAACGCTCGTTGATGCGTATGAGGGAGCTGCTTTTATCCTGGCTTTTACCTTCAACACTTTTACTTTCAAAACTTTTACTTTCAAAGAAAATGCTTTCCTCAAACAGATCGAGCAGCATTTCATTGAGTCTGGAGAGTTTGAGCACAGTGCGATAATAGGCTTTCATGAACTGTTCGACGGCGAGGCGGTTTTGCTGGTTTTCGTAACCGAACTGTGTCGCCAGAGTGCGCTGATGATCAAACAGCAGACGGTCTTCCCGTCGTCGGGTTAATGCGTGTAATGCAAAGCGAATACGCCAGAGAAAATTTTGTGCTTTGTTGAGGCTGTAAAACTCATCTTCGGTTAAAAAGCCGTGGACAACAAGGTCGTGCAGGGTGTTTGCGCCGAAGTGGCGTTTGGCCACCCAGCCGATAACCTGCAAGTCACGCAGGCCACCGGGGTTTTCTTTGATGTTGGGCTCCAGATTGTAGGCAGTGTCGTGAAAACGGTGGTGGCGGGCGACTTGCTCGTCGCGTTTAGCGAGAAAAAACTCCAGGCCGGGCCAAATGTTGTCCGGACCGGTGGTTTTTTTCATTTGTAGAAACAAGGTTTCCGGTCCGACCAGCAATCGTGCTTCCATGAGATTGGTGGCCACGGTGATGTCGGCAGTGGCCTGTTCGATGCAGTCTTGCACGGTGCGGGTGCTATGACCCACTTCCAGACCGAGATCCCACAGAAATAATAAAAAACGTTCGATGTTTTCCGTGTGTTGCCGGGTAGCCTCGTTGTTGGCGATGAGAATCAGCAGGTCGATATCGGAGGCAGGGTGTAGTTCACTGCGTCCATAACCCCCCACGGCGACAAGGGCGATGTTTTCATGACTGCCGATGCATTGTTGCCAGATACGTAATAATAGTTTGTCGACCAGTTCTGCCCGTTGTGCCACCAGCTCCTGCACTGGCACATCGTTTTCAAACCGTGTCTGGAGGGCGGCGTTGGAGGATTTAAGTTGGGCGCGGAAGACGCTGAGCGGCGTGCTGGTTTGTGCCACGGCGGCGTCAAATTCCTGCCAGTCGCAAACATTGGTGCAGGCGGTATTACTGCTTGAATTCATATTGGTTCCGGGTCAGGTGGATAAGTCGTCATGCATCATTATTTTAATATTCCCTTGCCTTTTTTGAGTGACTCAGCGTTGCAGCTCCCGTCACATAGCTCACTATATTCCTTTCGCTGCGCCTTGATTCACTCAAAAAATTCGGCGGAAATTTTGTTAAAACAATTTTGTTAAAACAATGTTGCTAAAATAACGATGCATTCCTTAGAGCTGGGTTATCCTAAATTAATCATTGAGCCATCGTGAGAGCACCTTAACCGCACTCGCGACGGCTCAACTGATTAATCCGGGATTATCGGCACATTTCAGGTATTTTGCAGTCGTCATTATAACCTCTCGATACACTGGAACGATTGTCGGAGAGCTTAGCCCTCTGAATTCCGGCTAAAAACAGACGAAACAACAGTGTTTTTCAGTAAAAAATGTTAACAGATAATTGCCATTTCTTAGCGCGTCAGCTTTTTATATTTAATGCGATGCGGTTGATCAGCATCTGCACCCAAGCGACGTTTACGGTCAGCTTCGTAGTCGGCGTAGTTGCCTTCAAACCAGACTACTTCACTGTCGCTTTCAAACGCGAGTATATGGGTGGCAATGCGGTCGAGAAACCAGCGGTCATGGGAGATGACGACGGCGCAGCCGGGGAATTCCAACAGGGCTTCTTCCAGTGCGCGCAGGGTTTCGACATCAAGGTCGTTGGTGGGCTCATCGAGTAACAGCAAGTTACCGCCCGAGGCGAGCAGCTTGGCAAGGTGTACGCGGTTGCGTTCACCGCCGGAGAGGTCGCCTACCCGTTTTTGCTGGTCGCTGCCTCTGAAATTGAAACGGCCGACGTAGGCGCGGGAGTTGATTTCCATCGTGCCGATCATCATGTTGTCATGGCCACCAGAAATTTCCTCCCACACGGTTTTGTTGCCGTCCAATGCGTCACGGCTTTGATCAACACAGGCGACTTTGACGGTTTCGCCGATTGTCAGTTCGCCGCCATCGGGTTTTTCTTCACCGGTAATCATG
>QIGJ01000179.1 GCA_003229995.1 Gammaproteobacteria bacterium
ACTAAGCCTACGTTTTTTTTCAATCGGAAAAACCAAGCCTAAGGCACATCTACACGCGCTAACACCTAAATCTATAACGCTACGGGTATATCAAAGGGGAGTCGGCACTGATCGTTGAAGTTGATGCACGAAAGAATGGCACACGCCAAGGGGTTCACTTTACCCTGAAGCGGGTATTAGTGACATCACTCATCTGAAATGTCGAGCGAAGAACGAATTAGTCGTTGTGATTTTGCGAGTTGATACGTGATATAGAGACCCACGGTGACGTTGTCCACTTTAGTGACTAAGGGACTTTCTTTATAAGTTGCTCCGCTGAGATTTTCGTAACGAGCAAAACCACCTATACTGTATTTTTTAAATTTTCGTTGCGTGATCAACGTTAAGCTGATGCCACCATAGCCACTCTTTGCTTGGTAGCGAGCGCGATTCGGGCGAGCATCATTTTCTGACACGTTATAGTAATACTCATTATACGGTCGGGTTGAAAAAAGAAAGGCGAGAGAAATATGGCTATTCCATTGCGCTTTTTTCCGACTCAAGAAAACGGACGGATTAAACGTAAAACCACGATATTTAATATGCCTTATGTCGGTTGAAAAAACGGTTTGTACAGGAAAGCGAAAGCTCAGCTTGTAACTCGTTTTTTGATAGACTTTATAATGCAGTGTCGGTCCTACTGATAACGCCGCATCGAGGTCAGCCATGCCTGCACGGGCCGCGTTTTTATCACTGTCGACGGGTAAGTTAAGTTGTCCGCCCATATTGATATGCACATTTTCAGATTGATATAAAAGCCCTTTGACACCTCTTCTGTTGACCTGAAGACGTTCACTGCGATAAATGAAATAAGGTAAAGGTAAAATATAGGCTCGTGTTTCACTTGATCCCCGATAGTCCGGGACGCTTAAGCCACCCACCCAAAGACCGGCCTCCCATTGAGGCAAGGCATCTTTCTCTGCCTTTTTTGCGCTGGAGTGGCCGCTGTAAGTGATAAACAAAAATAAAAGAAATAGCCTCAAGACAACACCCCCACACCCATAATAATCACAACTAACCAGAGTACAATGCCGCGCTGCACCAAGTTAACGGCGCGTTGAATATCACGGGGCTGTGGTGCATGATGTAAGCCCAGTTGAGGTCGCGGTTGTTGTTTACCATGATAAGACGCAGTGCCGCCTAACTGTACAGAGAGCGCGCCTGCCCCTGCCGCCATGACCGGGCCGGCATTGGGGCTTTTCCAGCTGTAACCTTGGTGGTGCCAGCAATATATCGCATTCTGGAATTTTCCAACTAGCGCGTAGGTTAAGGCGGTTAAACGGGCCGGAATAAAATTCAATACATCATCCAGGCGCGCGGCGGCCCAGCCAAAATGCAGATAGCGATCATTACGATAGCCCCACATCGCGTCGAGCGTATTGACCAGACGGTAGAGAATAACACCCGGCGCACCAGCAATGACGAACCAGAAAAGAGCGCCGAATACCGCGTCACAACCGTTTTCGAGTACGGATTCGACCGTGGCCTTGGCGAGCTGAGTTTCATCCAGTGTGCGGGTATCGCGACTGACTAATAAACTGGTTTTTTCACGCGCTGTTGCTAAATTATTTTTCTGTAAGGCATCGTATACCTGCATCGCATGTTGAGAGAGGCTGCGACCACCAAGGGCGAGGTATAACAGCACAACAGCAATGACATAATCAAATACGGCAAACTGCGCCAGCAAAGCCGTAATTATAATGAAGGGGGTTAACAACAAAGTAACTGCTAATACGCCGCGCAGACGAGCGGGTATTTTTTTATCGTCACGTCGCCATAAATACGATTCCATTTTTGTGACCAAACAACCAAAACCAACCAGCGGATGCCAACGTTTCGGTTCACCCAATAGATAATCGAGCAACAGTGCGATCAGCACCATCAATGCAATCACTTGCCAGACTCCGGCCAGGTATTTTCAAATAAAAACTCCTCTAAAGGTTTACCCTGGCGCCAGCCTGTTTGCTCCAGCAATGGTTTTTTATAAAACTGCTTCACCGGGCCAATACACAGTAAGGCAATCGGTTTGGCACCCTCAGGACAAGCCAGTAATTCAGCCAGTGCCAGAGGGTCAAAAAGCGAGACCCAACCCAAACCCAGGTTTTCCACTCGGGATGCCAGCCACATATTCTGGATGGCGCAGGCCGTAGAGCACAGCGCCATTTCTTCGGGCAAGGTACGACGACCAAATACGGTGCCATCATCCGGTGCCTGCACGACGGCAATCAAGGCGGCGCATTCTCGTATGCCTTCTACTTTAAGTTTGAGAAACTCCGCTTCTCTGTCAGCCAATAACTTTGCGGTTATTTTTCGTTCGGTATCCACCAAGGTCACAACCGCTTCACGCAAAGTTTCATTTTTAATCTGTATAAAACGCCAAGGCTGCATCAAGCCTACTGAAGGTGCCGTATGCGCTGCATTGAGAATACGCTGTAACACTTCGGTATTAATACGGCTGTTCGGAATGAAATGTCGCATATCTCGCCGTTCACGCATAACGCGATACACCACCTCTTGCTCTGCTTTGGAGAACTCAGTCGACAACGTCCGGCCCCCGGTGATAGATGAGTTCTTTGACCGGTTTGCCGTTGACCAGATGTTCTTCGATAATACGATCCAGGTTGGCTTCGGTTACATTGTAATACCAGATGCCATCAGGTTGAATGGCTAATATAGGACCGCCTCTGCACGTGGCAAAACAATGTGTTCGTGTCCGTTTAACGCGCAATTCGCCTTTATCTATGCCTGCAGCTTTGAATTTTTCGCTCAGACTTTCGAATAATTCTTGTGCTTCGCCATCTTCGGTGCAGCGCGAGCCAACACAGACCAGCATGTGGCGTTTATAAGTGCCCATTTTTGGTTTTTCTATTTCGTTCATTTCATTTTCTCTATTTGTTGTTGCCAGTTTTGTTGGAAGTTGGATTCTGCCGCAGACTCAAATTCACCATTTTTTCGAATCAGTGACACGTTAAAAATGGCATCGCCAGTGGCATCGACAAAGTGAATGCTGCGCAATGTATTACCGCGTTGTACCATCCATGCGTGGGTAACTTTAGCCCAATGTATATGCAGATGAAAATGATCATTCTCGATATTTAACCACTCGCCGCGTGTTTTAAAATCACGGGCCGACATCATCAATTCTGTTACCCCCCCCGTTTCACTGCGAACCACGGCACGCAAACGTCCCCATTCCACCGCTTCTTTTTGAAGAAGATTGAGCAAGTCAGATGATACGGCAACCGCACTAAATGTACCGGCCAGGTCGTTATCACGGCTTGCGGCAATGGCTTGAAGAATTTGTGCCAATGGCATTTCGAAATAACATAAAACTTTACGTAAAGACTGATCCGGGTTTGTTCGCATGTGTTGTCGTACACAAGCTTGCCAGCCGTCAAGGCCCATGGTCAAGGAGCGACCTTTTTGCTCATCACCTTTGACTTCGCCGGTAAGGTGATCGTATTTATTGGCATAACCCCGTGGTGTAATCATCAATCCATGCTCAAGAAAAGTGCTGCTGTTGCCCACCAATACCGTTGTCAACATGCCGATCTTGCAATCGACCATTTGATCTAAAGAGACAATCTGAATATCTTGTTTGTCGCGGTAAGCAGATTTCACAATCGCCACCGGCGTTTCCGGCTTTCTGTGTCGTAATAAAATACGCTGCGCCTCAACAATTTGACCGGTACGACGCCCGCTTTTCGGGTTGTACAGCGCCACTACAAAATCACTTTGTGCTGCCGCTTCAAGGCGACGCGCAATGACTGGCCAGGGTGTTAATAAATCGGAAAGTGAAATAGAGCAAAAATCATGCGTCAACGGTGCGCCTACCAATGAAGCACAGGCGGACAGCGCCGTACTGCCCAGTACCACTTCAACTTCGATATCACTTTCCGGTGTCCAGCCTGATTGCAACAACACTTCATAAGTTGGCCCCGCCATACCGTAAACACCGATGTCTCCCGATGAAACTAACGCGACCACTTTACCTTGTTTCGCATGTTCATAAGCCTCGATACAACGATCCAGCTCTTCGGTCATTCCTTTACGTACGACCTCCTTACCTTCAAGTTGATCTTGTACCAGCTTGATGTAAGTGGAATAACCAATCACCACATCGGCTTCGCCAATGGCTTGTATTGCGCGGCCGGTCATATGTTCCTTGGCGCCGGGGCCAAAACCGACTAATAAAATTTTTCCTGTGCTCAATTTTCTAATCCTTTACTGTTTACTATAGATACCGTTGCATTTTTGCCATCGGCACCCAGATATTTATATTTTTCAACCAGCAGACTGTCCATGTTGGTTTGTGCGGCCAGTATCGCTGCCGCTTCTGCCACTGCGGGTGTTCCCATGTATTTCAGAACGACAGCAGACGGATTGGGAACTTTGACTTGTGCTAACTGATGCGCAGTAAAAAAGTGCAAGGGCCATCCTTGTTGTGCACTCAGTGCTAACAAAGCTGCTTCGTCATTTTTTTTATCAATGCTGGCCAAGGCGGCAACGGCTTCTCGTGTTTGATTGATTTGTGCCAAAGCGTGATCCACGGCGGTGGTGAGTGTTTCCAGGGAAGTGCCGCGATCACAGCCCATGCCTAATATCAACTTCACCGCGTTATCTCTCTTGTCCTGCTGGCGGACGATAGACGACCAGCCGCTCGTTCAATTTGGCCCAGGTTGCCTCGTCTATTTCGCGTCGAGTGATCCATAATAACCCTGGATATTTATTGAGGTCCACATCTTCAAAACGCTCAAATTTATGAATGTTACTCGGTAAGGGGGTAGGGCGCGTCCACCATGTTGTAGCGCCACATTCTTGTATCAATGCAATCGGTTCTTCATTGACCACATGAGCTGAAACACGCGTGATGTTAAGTTTCGGAGCTTCGACTTTCCAACCCAGTTCCCTACCTAAAATATCCACAGGAATGGTTTTTCCGACATCGGATGCGGTGGTGAGTACGGGTACGGCACCGAGTAACGCGGCCAGTTTTTCTGCATAGGCATTGGCACCACCTACATGGCCAGACAATACGGGGATGACAAATTGTGCCGCATCATCGACGACCAACACGCCCGGATCTTCATCTTTGGATTTTAGATGCGGCGCAATTAATCGCACCACGGCACCTAAAGAAACAAAAAATACAATCTGATCATAATCACTAAAGAGGCCAGGAATTTGTGCTCGCAATGGGCCTTCGTAAGCATTAACTTTATTCGGCACCCCGGATACTAATTCAGAAAATTTTTGTGCCACGACAACGTCTGCTTCAGGCTGTGTTGCAGCCATAGCCGCGACCTGATTAACGCCGTGTTTGGTAATGGCCACGAGTACAATACGTGGTGTTTGAACTTTATCCATGTTTATTAACCTGTAATTAGTTTTATTGTAGCGCGGATTTTTGACGGCATCCGCGTATCATTTCACCGCGTTGGCGATGGGGGTTTTTGATTAATAATAACGAAAGATAGTTCACTTTTTCACCTTTCAGAGAAGCGACATCACGTACGACGCGCTCCTGTGGTGAACCGGCTTTTTCAATAAACGAACTGTGAGGCAACAAGCCTCGCTGCGTCACCAACTCGATAAGATCATCCAATAGTGGTTTTACCTTAAGCAAGATCAATGTATCGAACTCTTCCAGCATGCGTGCGATCACATCAATACCATATCCGGCCGGGATGATGGCTACGGTATCGTCAACATCGGCCAGCGGCATTTGCAATCGTGCCGCAGCGGCATTAAAAGAAGGAACGCCAGCGACGGTTTCTATTTCCATATTTTCATCTAAGGCTTTTACCGTTCGAGCTAAATGACCAAAGGTAGAATAAGTGGAGGCATCGCCTTCCACTAAAAACAAAACATCCTGACCGGTATGCAATAATTCTATTACGGTTTCCGCCGCTCTTAGCCAGTATCGGGTTAATTTTTCTATATCATGAGTCATTGGAAAAACCAGCGACAGGTGTTGCTGTGGTAATGGCAACCCGGCTCGTAAAACGATATCCAGAGCGTAACTTTCACTTTTGGAATTACGCACGGGGTAACTCCAGGCCTTATCACTCTGCAACAACTCCCAAGCGCGGCGGGTAATCAAACCTGGGTTACCGGGCCCCAGAGAAACACCGTATAAAATACCTTTACTCATTTTCTTTATTCCGTTGTGCGCAAACGATCCAGACCGGGTTTTCGGCTTTCATGCGATGCATATGCAGAATCGGTTGACTGCGACTGGCTTGTAACTGGGTGACGTCCCACTCTGCTTTTAATTCTTTAAGTACCTTGGTTGCCAGCGCCAAATTTTCCAGGGTAACAAAATTCATCACCAAGCAACCGCCGACCTTCATGCGTAATAAACAAAGCGAAATCAACTCCGCTAACTCGCCACCAGAACCACCGAAAAAAATGGCATCAGGATCCGGCCAGTCAGATAATAAATTAGGTGCCTTGCCGTGCTGAACGCGATAATTGCTCACGTTCATTTGCTCACCGTTTTGCTGGGCAATGGTGAAATCGGCTTCGTTTTTTTCAATGGCGTAAACATAACCTTTGCTGCATAAACGCGCCGCTTCCAATCCGACTGAACCTGAACCGGCGCCGATGTCCCAAACAACGCTGTCTATACGCAGTTGCAGTCGTGCCAAAGACACGGCTCGTACTTCACGTTTAGTAATCAGCCCTTTATCCGGTTTACGTTGTACAAAAGATTCATCAGCCAAACCAAACAGCGTTGTCGGGTTTGTGGTTTGACGTTGCAGAATAACGATGTTTGGATTCACGAAGTGATGATTGGCTGCATCATACAAAGATAAATTGCGAATGACGTTTTCTTGGTCGGTTAATAAAGTTTCGGCCACCGACATTTTGAATGCCTCACCCAAGCCGACGTTAATCAACATGCGCGCAATTCGTTCCGGTGAATTATCTGGGCTGGTGAATATCGCAACCAGGTTATAAGAACGCACCGCTTCTAATACGGGATAGAGACCGTGCGCAGCGCCCGCATCCTTTGCCCATTCACCCGCATCTTTGCTGTGTACAGAACAAATTTTGGCTTCCTGCCAAGCTAAACCTATACGGGAAAAGGCCAGTTGCAAGGTTGAAACATTGGCGATTACCTTGCAAGTATTTTCTTCTAATTTGTTCATCAGATAACTGCCGATGCCGTGACACATAGGGTCACCGGTAGCCAGTACAACGACATTCAAATCATCGGTCTGAGCTTGAGTTATCCATGCCGGTACTTTAGACAAGCCTTCGGCTATATCGTATTGTCGTATTGTTTGACTAAATTCATTTTTAAAAAGTAACAAGGTGCGACGAGCGCCAATGATGACATCCGCTTGGTGAAGTCGCTGTAATGCGGCTGCGGATAATCCTGCAACCCCGTTGTCGAGCACGCCAATGATGTAAGCGGGTTTAGTCACCTTGCTTCACCTCGGCCAATTTATTACCGTCGAAGTCACAAATCAGAACGGTGAGATCAAACGGTGCGTTTTGGTAACGTGCCATCACGGTGCTGATTACTTTTCTGGCGAGAGCATGGTAAAACTCGCGGCTTAAACCCAGTTCTTCAATGCGTTCACTGGCATAGCGTGCCGTTTCTGCTGCTCGTATATCGACGCACACCGTTTCAGGAACGCCAATTTCGCTGGCCAAGTCAGCCAACAGTAGCGTATTGACGGCGCTGCGATTCGCATGAGTGATGGTTTCACCCTGAGCCATTTTGGTCAGCTTGCCGACCATGCCGCCAATAATGACATGCTGTATTCCTGCTTTCGCTGAAGTATCAAAAGCATATTTAAGAAAGTCGCCCATCTGTACAAAGCATGCTTTTTCCAAATGATTCAATTCCGTCATAACAAAACGTTCAGTACGTCCGCCGGTGGTTAATACGACGGTATCCAACCCCTGATTGGCAGCAACTTGAACGCCTTGTATGACACTGTCACGGAAAGCGGCGGTGGAATAAGGGTGAACAATGCCTGTTGTACCGAGAATAGAAATCCCGCCGAGAATGCCTAAACGAGCATTCAGTGTGCGCTTGGCCATGATCTCACCTTCAGGTACTGAAATGGTAACTTCCAGACCCTGTTGTGCCAATAAAGAGGTGGCTACTAAACGCACGTTTTCTTCGATGTTTTTTCTCGGAACGGGATTGATTGCCGGGCCGTTTACCTCTAGACCCAAGCCACGCATGGTGACGATACCGACGCCTTGCCCCCCCTTGATGACGATTTCACCAGGGCGGCCTGATAGTAAACGCACATCGGCGGTTAAATGTGCTTTGTCGGTGACATCAGGGTCGTCACCGGCATCTTTAATTACAACCGCATGAGCAACGCCTGGTTTGTAAGTGCCCTCAATAACGGCGAAATTTACTTGCTGGCCATTGGGCAACTGACACTCAACGCTTTCTGGAACATGGCCGTTGAGCAAGCCCAAAGAGGCCGCGCGAGCCGCAGCAGCGGAACAAGCTCCTGTGGTAAAGCCCTTGCGTGTCCCTTTCTTTTTTTTTGAGACCTTTTCACGATTCATATTTTTCGCCTCAGCGGCGTTAAAAAAACTTTCAAAATACTCATTTACTGGGTGTAAACTCCGTTTTTTCGATCGTTTTTGCCTTGCTGAGGCAAAAACTATTTTTCGTGCAACGGTCTCTTTTTTCCATTAATCCGCGTTCTTTTGTCGCGCCTCAGTTAATGCCAATAAGGCATGTAACGCAGAAACAACCAGTGTTGATCCGCCTTTACGACCTTGGGTAATCATCCAGGGTACCGTTTGCAACAAAGCCAGAGCTTCTTTCGATTCGGCTGCAGAAACAAACCCTACAGGCATTCCAACGATCAGTGCCGGGCGAACGGCATTTTGTTTAATCAGTTCCAATACTTCAAGCAGTGCCGTTGGTGCGTTACCCACGGCAACAATGCCGCCCTCCAGTAAACCTTTTTGGTGAGCCTTGCGCATGGCCTGTACGGCACGAGTCGTATTTTCAATCTTGGCCTGGCGAATAACTTCTTCATCCGCAATAAAGTGATGCGTTGTTACACCAAAATGAGACAAGCGGGGCTTGGAAAGGCCAACACAAATCATCTCAACATCAGCAACGATAGGAGCACCGCGATGAATCGCCTGGATACCGGCTTCAATCGCGTCAGCATGAAATTGACACAAGCCATTAAATTCGAAGTCTGCGGTAGCATGAATCATACGACGTACAATTTGCCACTCCGAATCGCTGTATGCATCATGAGAACCCACTTCGTTATCGACAATGGCAAACGAGTTATGCTCAATCTTTTGCCCCGCCTGGGTGAGCTGTTCGGTAATTACATTACTCATGCTGCTGCCTCTTTATGCGAGTGGTCATGATGGTGGTGATGCTCGGTCTCCGCCTCTTGACGATAAAGACAGCCATCACATTCCATCATGCGATGTTCCGTATTATCAGTATCACCGTTGGCTTCTGCAACACGTTCATTTAACAAAGTATAAATTTCATCTTCAAAACCAAAATAATCACCTTGAGCAAGGGCAATGTGTGGATACTGTGTCTGCAAACGTTCGACCTGGCATTTAATGCGTTCGATCAGTGTACCCGTAAAGAGATAATAGGGCAGAATGGCAACCTGAGTCATACCCAGTTGTACTTGACGTTGTACGGCTGTTTCAAGCCGTGGATAGGTAATGCCGGTAAAGGCAATATCCACCAGTTCATGATCCGTTTCTTCGAACAGCCAGCGACCCATTTTGGCCACTTCGCCATTGGCGACGCGATCTGAAGAACCACGGCCTAAAAGAATTACGCCGGTACTTTTGGGGTCGGGCATGCTGATTTTTGCCAATACCTTACGCAGATTACGCTGCAAAATTTTAAGTATTGAATCTGTGGCTCCCAAGTGACGAGCATAAATAAATTCAACGTCGGGGTGACGTTGGCGAGCCTCATCAATAAAATGTGGAATTTCCATTTTCACATGACCGGCTGCGTTTAATATCAGTGGCACAACGATGACACGTTCAACACCTTGGGCGGCATTATCCAGCCCTTGAGCAATCAATACTTCGGCAAATTCAATGAAGCAGGTTTCAATATGCCATTGTGGGTTTTTGCTCTGCCACATGGTGACAAACTTTTCAATTTCGCGATTGCCTGCTTTATTGCGTGAACCGTGACCGACTAATAAAATTTTCATTTTCATAATTTATATATTTTTAAAATCAAGAGACTGCTTTGCGAAAGCGATGAGTGAAACTCTTATCATAGAGTTTGGATTTTTTCAGTTCTGACCAGTGACGTGCACCGAGCGTCGGGCTGACGATAATCATGGCCTGGCTGTTGATTTTTTCGGCGCGACATTTTTCTCTGATGTCTGCCAAGGTGCCACGAACAATCTGTTCTTCATCGGGCCAGCTGGCCTTATGTATTACCAGCACAGGGGCATCGTCCGACCACCCTGCTGCGCGTAAATCAGTTTGCACTTTTTTCAATAAAGTAATCGATAAAAACAGGCACAAGGTGCAATGATGCTGAGCCAGTTCGACTAGGGATTCACCCTCGGGCATGGGGGTGCGCCCTTCGACTCGAGTTAATATTACGGTTTGTGTCACCTCGGGCAGGGTCAAACTTTCAACGCCCGCTGCTGCCGAGGCCATCGCCGATGAGACCCCTGGAATTACACCCACTTCAATACCTTGTTCATCCAACGGTTGTACCATTTCAATTAACGCACCGTAAAGACTCGGATCACCGGTTTGCAGCCGAATCACGACTTGTTTTTTTTGCGCTTTGGCAATCAGCCAGGCAACGATTTCTTCCAGGTCCATACCTTTGGAGTCCTGGATATCACAATCGGGCTTGGCCCAACGCATCGCCGTTTCAGAGACCAGTGAGCCAGCAAACAGAATCGCATCCGCTTGTTCGATCAGATTACGACCTTTTACCGTGATCAGATTCGGATCGCCTGGGCCTGCACCCACAAACCAGACTTTAGAAGAGTTCAACGGATCAATTTCTGGTTAAAAAAACCATACAGACCGCCCAGAGATAACCAGAAAACGGCATTGGAGAGGACGGTGGCAATAATGAAGGTTTGAATTAATTCATCGGGAGCAAGGGCGCTGTGAATATCGGGTTGCGGCGCACCAATTAAATGGGGTGCGAAAATCAATATGACGCCGACAATCTTCAAAATAGTACGCTGTTGAAAACAGAGGAACGCCAGTCCGGTAGCAGTGCAAGCAACTGTGGCGACCCACCAGACTTGCCGCAGTTGCAGATTGGCCGCTTCTGTACCCGGTAATTCCGGATGTAAACCCAGTGATGGCGCTATAAAAAAGACCACATAACCCGCCAGCCCCCAAAGCAAACCGGAACGCCAATTCAATGTGCTGCCACGCCAAGCGGCCGCCGCCCCTAATAACAGCGCAAAGCCCAGGGCGGTGACCACATTTGCTGCCGCTGTAAACAAGTTACGTTCTACGCCTTCTGCCGGCCCCCATTCTGCTTTATCGTTATGTTCGTGTGCAGGCTGACTGTGTTCGATGGCAGGTTCGTATCCTTCGGCTTCAAGAACAGCAGGAATCACCTGGATTTGCTGGAACAGAGTCAACACCAATCCCGCTATTAAGCTGGTTAATGCCGCGACGGTGAATAATTTTTTAAAACTGACATTCATTGCAATACAGCTCAATGACATGGGAAAACTGCAGAGTGACGAGAATCATGAGCGGCATTGTGCAGCACATGTGTTTCGGCAAACCCGGCGACAAACAGCAGTAGTGCACCCAGGCAAGCCGCTAATAATGCAGACCTGCGAGAGGAAGAAACAACGGGCAAGGCCGGTTGTGCTGTTGTGTTTTCAGGGTTGATTTGCATAATTTTGATCCTTTCCTTAGAAATAGCTTTAAAAGTGTAACTGTAATGGTGCAAACAGTTGCGCCGTAGTACGTGGACTGGATAAAAAATAAAAATGAAGATAACTGGCAGTTAAACGTTGTTGTTGGTAAACCGCCTCTCCCGTTTGCCCGTTGCGCTGCTTTATACCCCGTGCCACGAACGCACATTCTGTTTCTAAACGCGAATAATGAAAAGTGTGGCCACGCAACTCACCCTCCGGCAAGACCACACTTTGCATACCTAAGCCACCCAGACGCTGTTGCATGATCGCCTGACCGGGCAGCAGTCCGACCATGGCATAGCATTGCTCATCCAGAGTTTGTAAGGTTTGGTTAAGGTAAAGCATACCTCCGCACTCTGCCAAAATAGGTTTGCCCGCCTGATGATGAGCACGAATGGCGTCCTTCATCGTTTGGTTTTCAGCCAGTTGTTCGGCATGCAGCTCGGGGTAGCCCCCTGGTAACCACAAGCTATCGACGATGGGCGGTTCCGCTTCATGTAATGGCGAAAAAAAGTGTAATCGGGCACCCATTTCCGTCAGGCATTCGAGGTTGGCGGCATAGATAAAACTGAAGGCATCGTCTTTGGCGATGCCGATATTGATGCCTTCCAATAATGGCGGTAGTTTTGTTTTAACCGGAGCTGAAAAACGGATTTCAACGGCCAACTGTTTCAGGTCTGGAATGTGTAAGGCGGCCGTAGCAGCATTAATACGGGCATCCAGATCAGCGATTTCATCAGCTTGCAGCAGGCCAAGATGACGACTGGGCAGGTTAAGGTTGTCATTCCGGGTCATGTAAGACAACGGGCCTAAGTTTGGAGGCAGGCTCTCCGCCAGCATTGTCGCATGATTGTCGCTGGCAACGCGATTGGCCAGCACCCCGGCAAACGCCAAGCCAGGACGATGGTTTATCAAACCCTGTGCTAGTGCGCCAAAAGTCTGTGCCATGCCTTTGCTGTCAATGACGGCCAGGATCGGTATACCAAATAATTCAGCTAAGTCCGCGCTGGAAGGTTGACCGTCGAACAAGCCCATCACGCCTTCGATCAAGATCAGATCGGCGGTTTTGCCCGCCTCCACTAATCGCTGACGACATTCGGTTTCACCGACCATCCACAAGTCGAGTTGATGTACGGGTTGGTTTGAAGCGTGTTGCAGAATCATGGGGTCAAGAAAGTCTGGCCCTGTCTTGAAGACGCGCACCGTTTTGCCTTGCTGGCTGAAATAGCGTGCCAGCGCAGCGGTAACTGTGGTTTTTCCTTGTCCCGAGGCTGGCGCACTGATCAGTAAGGCTGGGCAATGCGACGAACATAAAGGCTCGACTTGCGCAAAATCAGCGCGAGCGGCGGTATCCTCTTCTTTGATTTTATGAGGTAGGTGTTGATTATGATATTGGCTCTGTTCGCCCATTGCTCGTTTTTAATAAGGTTGGTATACGGAGCTGGCGCTGGAAAACAAACAACTTGTTTTATCCCTGGCTCGCTGGCCATGTCGGCATTGTCTTTATTTACGTCGATTTCGTGCCGACTCAAACACATCGATTTCCCGTTTATTCCCTTGGGTGCAATGCCACAGGAGACCTGGAATTTGAAAATGGAACTCTATTAGACTGTAGCAAATAAGTCAACCATAACGCAGAGGGGTTAATCCGTGCAGCGACCCATCGACAACACCGCCTGAAGGTCATTTAATGTGCCAAAAATATCACCATTATCACTAATAACCAATACTTCCTTTTTTAAGGGTACGGGCACATCAGAAACACCCTTTAAAAACTGCTTTATTTTTAGTTTGTTGGTTGATAACGCTTCTTTCAGGCAATATACAACAATTAATTGATTGTTACCCAAAGTGGCGACACGGCCACGCAGGAAACCACCATAATCCGGCTCATCTTTTAGAATGTAGTCATAGCCTTTAGGTATATTTTTTCTATGAGCATTGCGCGCATCAAATATGCTTCCGTCAGGATAAATCCAGAAAACAAAATCAGGGTCACGATGGGTGAATTCTTTAATTGCTTTTCTTCTGCCAGGGTATTTTTTGGCTAAAAAAGGATAAGAATTTGTCGCTTCTTCTCTCGAAATCGAGCCCGCTGTGATCATAAAAATAGGACCTCTGAAGAATAAGTGCCAGGGCATAATTAACTTGACGATTTTGCGCAAAAATTTTCTCATCTTCCTCAACGCGGGAAATGAGGGAAAAGAGAAGTAAGGGGTTTAGCATTTATTAAGGAATGGGCACGAAATAACTTCCCCTTTTAGCCGATCTGCTTCAGCTCCTCATTGAACCTAAAAAAATCAGTTGAACCGTGGTTTATAGCACACGCTCTTGCTTTCTCTTCGTTGATGTGAACCTGAATTTGTATAACAGAGAAGCTGCTGAGTAGTTACAATTAATTATGCCCTAGTACTTAATCCACATGCTATTCGTTAATATGGTACAAAATTTGGACGAATTTGTTACAGCATACCCGAGTGAGACATTATTGACAGGGTAGTACCTTATGGTATCTGACATTAATACTGCTTCTTTAAGACGACAGCCTTTTAATTTACAGCCTCACAAGCTTCTTTGCGAGGTATTGTTAGCAACGGGTAAGCCTTGGGC
>QIGJ01000073.1 GCA_003229995.1 Gammaproteobacteria bacterium
AAAACTCGGTCATTCAGGCCGGTTACCCGCTGGACATGCGTTACGCCGGGCCACGCGAAGCTTTGTTACACGCACTGTTTCGCCAGAATTATGGCTGTTCACATCTTATAGTAGGACGTGACCATGCAGGTGTGGGTGACTATTACGGGCCGTTTGATGCACATCATATTTTCGATGAAATTCCAGCCGATGCGCTGGAAACCCAACCGATGAAAATCGACTGGACGTTCTGGTGCGACAAGTGTGATGGTATGGCTTCCATGAAAACCTGCCCGCATGATGCGGCAGACCGTATGCTGCTGTCCGGCACCAAATTACGCAAGGCACTGTCGGAAGGCGAACCGGTATCCGAGAAATTTTCACGTCCTGAGGTGTTAAAAATACTGCGTGAATATTACGCCAGCCTGAAGGATGATGAAAAAGTCGAAATCAAACTGTCGGGGCATTCGGCCAAATAACCGAAAACACCGTCATTCCGGCCTGTTTTTAGCCGGAATCCAGAGGTTTAAGCTCTCAGACAACTATTCTCAGTGTGTTGAGAGCTTATGTGTTTTAGTGGTACTGACAAGAGACGTGTTATAAACGCAGGGGTCGCAAAGGACGCAGAGAAAAACACTAAAAACGCTGTATCTCTGCGACCTCTGCGTTAAATACTCGGCGATTTTTAAAAAAGCGTGTTTTTTCGCGCTTAATTCACATAAGTAAGAAACGTTCAGCGCCCGGCGTCCCATGCACAACGAAATCCCACATCGCCACTTTGTGCATCAGGTAACGCATTTCCCCGCATGGCACTGCGGAAAAAGAATGACAGTGAATAGTGCCCCACACCACCGCCACCACCACGAATCACTTTGTGTGTTTCACCAAAATCTTTAGAGGCATAATCACTGTTCGCATAGGGCTGATACCAGTCAGCGGTCCATTCCCACACATTGCCTGCCATGTCATAAACGCCATAGGGTGACTGGTTGTTTTCATAGGAACCTACGGGTGCAATCCCTCCCTCCCAGTCGGCGTCATCGCCCACATTGGTTTGCTCGGTATCCCATTCATTGCCCCAGGGAAATTCACGCCCATCTTCTCCGCGTGCGGCTTTTTCCCATTCGGCCTCGCTGGGCAAGCGTTTTCCCACCCACTGGCAATAGGCACTGGCGTCATACCAACTGACACTGCTCACCGGTAAATGGTTTTTCATCGCCTGATCCTCTCGCATCAGTCGCAGCAGTTGCTTTTTACCCGCCGTGCGGGTGTCGATATCAAACTTGAAATATTCTGTGGCTATCCAGCGTAATGCCTCCAGATCAGATGCCTGCAACCGGGATTCGAGCAGATTAAAACCATTCTGTGACCAGGAAAAAGGCTCTGTACGGCCGGCTTCACGCACAAACTTTTTGTACTGCGCATTATTAATCTCGTAGCGATCAATGTAATAAGCCGGTAATTTAACCCGGTGTGCCGGGTGCTCATCCAAAAATAGCGGCTTTACCAAACCATATTCCTGCTGCTTGCCGGAGGTATCCACTTTATCGCTACCCATGAGGAAAGAACCCGCAGGGACTAGCTGTCCATCGTCAGCATTCACTGTTGCTTGTGGAGCCGTGGGCGACTCACAGGCACTCAACATCAGTAAAATAATACTGATTAGTATAAATTCATATTTTACTGGGTACATTGATATGTCTTTTTTCATCCTGACCTAAAATTGTATATTACCCTTTACTAATGCTTAAGATGTCGATTTAAATGACGCTATCATACAGCGTACAGAGTAATAAACATTGGTTGCGCATAAATTGCCATTCGCATTTTTGGATAAAATAAAGAGCGTAAAACAAGTCACCACAATAACAAACAACTTGGAACGTTAAGTGATGAAGGAACCTATGGAGCCGCACGACAAACCCATCCTGCTGACCAGTTTACGACAGAAAATTGAGTCCACGACAAACCTTCCCGCCATGTCGGGGGTGGCACAGGCATTGCTGCGTTTAAACTCTGATCCCAATGGCAATATTAACGATGTAGTCAAAATCATTGAAACTGATCCCAGCCTTGCCGCACAAATACTACGGTATGCGCGATCGGCCTTTTTTGGTTTCCGTGGCAAAATTAATTCCATACACCAGGCGATAACAACGGTGTTGGGTTACGGCCTCACCATCGATATTGCCTTGGGTCTGTCATTAGGCAAAACCTTCTCTATTTCCAATTATGGGCCTCTGGGTCTGTATCCTTTTTGGCAACATAGTCTTTACAGCGCTGCGCTCATTGAACGCATGATACAAATTATGCCCAGACAACATCGCCCTCTACCAGGGCTGGGTTTTCTCTGCGGTTTACTGCATAACTTCGGTGTATTACTGATCGCTCATCTCTTCAAAAAAGAGGCCTCGATATTACAACAGATTATTCTCGCCAACAAAGACAAACCAGTGCTCGAACTCGAACGCCAGGTGCTCGGTACTGATCATATGGAAATTGGCGCATGGTTGATGCGCAATTGGAATTTGCAAGCAGAAATTCAGGTCGCCGTCGCCGAACATCATCACGAGCAATACAACGATGAACACGCTTCATACTCCAGGCTTTCATTATTGGCCGACCGTTTATTACAACGACACAATATTGGAGATGCAGAATCTACCGAACTTCCAGAGGCCATCCTTTCCAACCTCAGCATCAGCGTACAACAAGCTGAAGAACAACTGGAAAATATCATCAGCGCCGCACAAGATCTTGACCAACTGGCCCAACAGTTTGCCGCATAAATTTACTGTCGGCCAGCCACCAACGCGGCTCCCTTTAAACCCACCTGTGGATTTAATACCAGCCTCACTGGTATAGCCTTCATCATTTGTTGCATTGGACCTTTATCCTGAAAAGCCGCAAGAAAGGTCTCACGGGCAAAACAATCCTGAATTTTAGCCGCTATTCCGCCCGCAATATAAACGCCACCTGTTGCCAGACAGGTTAGCGCAAAGTTACCTGCCTGAACACCATAAACCGCCACAAACAAATCCAGAGCACGACCAGCCAGTGAACCCACGGCAGATAATCCTGCTTCGCCCACTGCTGCTGCCGCATCGCTTGTTGCCATTGCAGTATTTAATGTTTCGCTGACCTCAGTCGGATGTTTATCCGCAAGATAATCATAAATATTGACCAGCCCTCGACCGGAAAGCACATCCTCTACGCTCACACGCACTTGTCGTTTTGCCAAAAAAGACAATAAATCCCGCTGTTCATCACTACCGGGTGCAAAATCAGCATGTCCACCTTCTGAAGAAATCACTTCGTAATAACCATCATCTACTCTTCCACGCCATACCAGTAGAGCCTGACCAAGCCCAGTACCAGCACCAATGACAATTTTTGGTGCAATCGTCTCACTGGTCGGCTCACCTCCTTTCTGAAGTAATACCGTCTCATCAACAGCCAGCATTTCAAGGCCAAAAGCAATGGCTTGAAAATCATTGATTAAATACAGACGACGTAACTGATGCTGCGTTGCCAACTGTTGTGCATCCAGTTGCCAAGGAAGATTGGTAACATCAGCAGTATCATTCCCGGTTAGACTGTTTACCACCCGGCCAGCCACACCGATACAACCCTGTGTTGCCGGAGGCAGCCCTTCCTGTTGTGCTACCTGTAAAAATTCTTGTAACAAAATATCAAAGCTGGCATGTTGTGCGCTGACATAACGTCGTTCAAATAAAACCGTGAAGTTATTTTTTACCGGTAAATGCTTCGCAAGAGACTTGGGAGAATAATCGGCGATTTGCAACCAGGTTTTAGTACCACCAATGTCACCCGCCAAAACGATCATCATCAATCCTGAACGTTTAACAGGTGTGCAGCAGCAGTATCCAGATACCAGTCCAGTTGCCCTGTTGGATTAACCTGCTGAATGGGGTAACGCACAACAGCATCTTTTTCTGCGGAAAAAATATCTGCCAGAATCTTTGCCTTGGCATCACCTGCGATCAATACGGCAACATGACTTGCCGCATTGATTGTCAGGAAAGTAAGGCTTATGCGCCACGCCTCCAATTTCTGTACAAACTGTGCGGCTACTGGTTTTACCGATTCATGCAGAATTTCTGTATCGGGAAACAACGATGCCGTGTGGCCATCCTCCCCCATACCCAGTAATACAAGATCAAACACCGGACATCTTTTAACATCCAATGGCAATGTATCGTGAAGCAATGTTTCATATCGTGCCACATTTTGTTCCACAGAAAAGTCGGTGGAAAACATGGCATGCACATGTTCAGGCAACAGGGGAGCTGCGGATAACAGCGTCTCCTTTACCATGCGATAATTACTGTCCGGGTGATCCTGTGGTACGCAGCGCTCATCACCAAAATATATGTGTGTTTTGTGCCAGCAGTGCTCATCAATCGCTGATTGTTGCGCCAGTTTTTTATAAAAATGTCGGGGAGTGCTGCCACCAGCCAACGCGACATGAAAAGCACCATGATCAACAATGGCCGCACGCGCAACCAACTGCCACTGCTTTTCAAGAGCGACATAAAGCGCGTCAATATTTTCAAATATCTGTGAGCTTCCATTCATTGGCATTACCCTGCCCTTCAAAGAAACCAGCATTGACATTAATCAGCCGATACCACCGAAACCAATCGGTTATTTTATGGAAAACAAATATTTCATATCATGCCTTAACTGCCACATAAACTAAGACTATTATATCGACAGAATCAACTAAAAACTAATGCCCGGGAGGGGGTGCTCTTCGAGCACGGGAAGGACTGGGCTTTGGTGCAAAAGGCTGCACATATTGCAGGAAATAACCACGCGCCTGCTTTTTGAGCGATTCAAGCATTGCCACACCTTCCTTGCCTTGTTCTTTCAGCGCTGTCTCAATCACCAGACGATTTTCAAACGCGGCCCGGTAACCTTGTGCCGCCGCCACATGAAACCATAAATAGGCCTGTTCAATATTCTGCGGAATACCAATACCATCGGCATACATCACACCCAGATTGATTTGCGCCAGACCCTGCCCTTGCTCCGCTGCCTTTTTATACCACTCAAAAGCCTTTGGCAGGTTTTTCGCAACCGTCTCACCATTGTCATGCATATACGCCAGATAATACTGCGCATCAGATATTCCCTGCTCCGCAGCTTGCTGAAACCACTTAAAGCTGGCACCCATGTCTTTTTCCACACCCTTCCCGGTGCGGTACAACATGGCCAAGTTATGTTGTGCCTCCGCGTTTCCCGCTTCGGCCAAACGTGCGAACACGGTAAATGCCTCGGCATAGTCTTCGTTATCCACAGCTGTGATTCCGGCATCTATCGGGGAATCACTCGCAGCATCAACCGAAGTGGCGGCATGCACTGCAAACGTGTGAGAAACAACAAGTACGCAGCCCAGTAAAAACCGGGCTGCACAATAGCGTCGTAGAAAATACGGCATAAATAATAATCTTCCGTAGGTAGTCAAACGCCTACGTTAACCGTTCCACAAAAAAATTCAAGAAAAATCGAGATCAAACCCCCACAGATTTCATCCATTTTTTCAGTGATGAATTGGGGATGGGGGGTTTAATCCCACGAGGAAGGCTGGAGCCAATGGCATCACAGCGCACACGTATGGCCTTTCGGAAAGCACCTTCATAACCATACCGGCGCACTGAAAAAGAAACATTGCGTTGTTTGCCTTTGTCCATAAATCGCGCACTCCAGTGTACACGTAAACTACCTGCCTTATCTGCCATGGAAAGCGTTACACCCACCAAGCCGCTGGTGCTACGGCAATCCACACTATGCTCACGGGTTTTACGCATATGCACCGGAACAATTTTATTTTTCTTCACCACTTTGTCTCGATGTGCCTGGGCTTCGAGCTTCGCCTTGGTCTTACTACCATGTACACCATCAGAAAATAATTTTGATTCAACCGGTTTTGAATCTTTGTAAACACGTACCCACCAGCCATGAGTATTACCATGATCCATGCGCGTTATATAGGTCAGGCCAAGTCCTTTTGATTTTTTTCTTACGGTTTTTTTACTGGTTTTTTTAATAGCCACTGTAGAATTCCTCTATACGCTGTCATGATTTCGCCAGCAATTTTATATGTAGTTGTATGTATATACTCATAGCGATTGATATTTAGGCCTGACTGCACGCCCTGTTGATTTCATGGCGGCGTTAAAATGTCTTGCAATAAAGCAACTATTCCACGTCATTTTTCCTGGCCACGAAACAAATATGACGCATATTTAAATCTCAAACGCTATGAGTATATGTAGTTGAGGCTTGTTACTTATCATCCGTTGACTCACCAGTTTCTTCCCTTTTTTTCCAATACACGTCACTGGCTTTACAATCCAACAACGCCATCGCGGCCACAGCCACAATGGAAATAATGACCAAGTAATGCGTTATGCCCAGATCCCCCACATTAAAATAGATATATGCCGAGCATGCTGTCAACACCGAATAAATACCTAATCGTATCGACACAATCCACGCTTTAGGTAAAGCGCTACTTTTCTGTTCTTCTTTTTTTATACTCAACGTTTTGCAAGCCTCCAAATTTCAGTTTTTGCAGTAACGTTGTTAGCAAAAAACGGCATAACAACCGCCGTGCTTTGAATAATAGAACATAAGTAACAAGGTGCAAGCACTTTAGTGATCTTTTTGCAGTTGGCTCTATAGCTGTCTCTAATTGACACTTAGTGTATTTTTTTGTTAAAAGCGGGCAACGTTAACTGATTTTGGCAAAGTGTAACATAGGTCATATTTTCAGGGTAAAAACACCATTTGGCTTGCATAATTGTCCTCTCTCTGCTTAATAACCGAATTGTGATTCTCATCACGACAACTGTGTGCGAACAATCACATCACCCGGCCGATAATCACATTAGAATATGGATTATCAGTAATAGCATCGTAGCGGATAGCTAAACCCACCGACCAGGCGACATTATGAACAAGCAACGCAACATCATTGATTTCACTCCTACCCGCCGCTCCACCAGCAACGAACCCGGCATTATCCTGCCTCAGTTGGTGATCTCCGCCCAACGCACTATCAAGCATCAGTTGCGCCAATTATTACCAACTTTTTTTTCCTGTATCGATGACAATCTGTTTGATATGGCCGACAAAGCTGAAAGCAATCAGCAGCAAACCCTGTATTTTGATGCCATGCGTGAAATACGCTTGCAAAAAGATGCTATGCAGAACACTTATTTTAAAGCCCTTACAGAAGCATTCCAACATTCTCTGAATCACGATGCCATGCCGCAAATAAAAACAACTGGCTCGCTAGACCAAGTCCGGCTTGTGGAAGATGAACAACTGGAAGAGTCACTGGCCATCACCAATATAGTCACCAGTGCCGAGAGCCACTACAAAGAAGCTCTGTTTGGACTTACTGCAAGACTGAATTTCCTAATTGAAGATATTGAAATCACCAAAGATAATAACCCTCTACGTCCGGAAATTTTATTTAATGCCTTCATACCTGCTATGAAACTCATGGATACAGATATTAAGGTACGTCTGGTCATTTACAAATTATTCGATAAGTTTGTTGCACAAAAAACAGGGCCAATATATGACAGCGTCAACGCCGACCTAATTGCTTCTGGTGTGTTACCGCGTATCAAAAGCATTGTGCGTAAATCAGAAGACAACGACACTAACCCTCAGACGGTTATCCCTGCAAACGCTGCACTATCCATGGACAACATATCGACAGAAGCAGGCACATCCCAAAGCATGCCAGTGTTCGATCCCAATCAACCGGAAGGCATATTCAATTCATTACAACAACTCCTCTCCATGACTCGTGCAACTCCGGTTGCTGGTGGTATATCAGGTAATACTGTTACTGGCTCTGTAACAACGGGAATGGTCGCTGGGGGTATCACGGAGGGTACAGGTACAGCACACGAAATCACCAACAGCAATGCCGTTACTTACGCACCCCAACAGGTATTAACCGCACTCAGTCAGATTCAGGCCTCCAGTGATTCAGTATTGCAGCAATCACAACAACAGCAACCGAGTGCCAATATTATTAAATCTACCGTGATCGAAACCATTGCCTCTACCCAGGCAGGTGATGGTAAAGAAATCGCCCAGGCTGACACTGATGCCATCGACATCGTCAGCATGCTGTTTGATTTCATCCTCGATGACCCCAGTCTGCCGGATAATCTCAAGGCTCAAATTTCCCGTTTGCAAATTCCTTTGCTCAAGGTTGCCATTATCGACAAAGATTTTTTTGCCAAAAAGGCCCACCCGGCCCGGCAGCTACTAAATGAACTGGCTTACGCTGGCAGTGCTCTGGAAGAAATAGAGCAAGAAGAAGATGCGGTCTTTCAGATGGTCAGTTATGTCGTTGATTCCATTCTTGCGGAGTTTGAAGAAAATACTGACATTTTTTCCACCCTGCACGATGAGTTTGTGGATTTCATTGAAAAAGAACGTGAATCCAACAAGCTGGCGGGCGAAATGCTAGAGAATGCCAAAGATCGAGTGGCCAGCGAAATCCAACGCCGCGTCACCGACAATGGTGTGCCACCGTTGGTCAGCATCATTTTGATTGATGCCTGGAAGGATGTACTCACTCACCTTTATTTACGTGACGGTAATGAAGGCACGGGCTGGAATACTGCACTACAGGTCGCTGATGACCTGATCTGGAGTGTGCAACCCAAGCTGTCGGTAAACGAACGCCAACGTCTTGTCAAAATCATCCCCCGGGTACTCAATGGTCTGCGCGATGGCTTGACCCTGATTCAATTTGACGACAAAGCCACCGAGCAATTGTTTGCCGGTCTCGAAGACCTGCATCTGGCCAGCCTGCGTGGTGGACTGAGCGCACAAACTCAGGAGGTCAAACCAACCACGGCAACACCGGGCAATCTTAACGATGATGATTTTGGTATCGACATATCCACTCTGCCTGAGGCTGACAACACAAACACCCCACAAACTGGTGAAAACAGCTTTATTGAAGAAATTATTCTCGCCTCGACCCAGCCTCTGCCTTGGGATAACGAAGACCTCAATGCCAGCCAGTACGCTGAAGAAATTAAAGACATGGCACTGGGTACCTGGGTGGAATTCACCAATGCTGAAACCAAAACCCACAGCCGGGGAAAACTGGCCTGGAAATGTGACTTCACCGGTGAATACACGTTTGTGGATCGCAAATACAAAGTAGTTGCCGATCTCTCCAACCGTAAACTTATCGAGGAATTTGAATCAGGTCATGCCAGTTTTGTGGATGACGTGCCACTGTTTGATCGGGCACTGGATTCGGTGATTGGTGGTATTAAACACGCGCTGAATAATAAAAATTCTGCCGAAGACCTTATCCCTCAATAAAAAGAGATTAATTTAGATTAAACATCACCCACAGTTTTCGCACCACCAAACCAAGCCAGTTTTTTATGCAGTGCCACCACTTCACCAACAATAATCAATGTCGGTGGTTTGATGGTGGTGTTATCCAGTAATCCCGGCATGCTACCCAGTGTACCTGACAACACCTTTTGTTCGCGTGTGGTGGCTTTTTGCACCAGTGCTATGGGTGTATCCACCGACAGACCGTGCGCTACTAATTTCTCACACAAGGTTTTTGCACCCAACAACCCCATGTATACCACCAAGGTTTGATGTGGTTGCGCCAACGCGGGCCAGTTGAGATTCATACTGCCATCTTTGAGGTGGCCGGTAACAAAGGTAACGGATTGCGCATAGTCACGATGGGTCAACGGAATACCGGCATAAGAGGCTGCACCCGCTGCCGCCGTAATACCCGGCACAATCTGGAAACGCACGCCTTCCTGCATTAGCGTTTCAATCTCTTCTCCACCACGGCCGAAAATAAACGGATCACCGCCCTTCAGGCGCAACACCCGTTTACCTTTTTTGGCAATGCGAGCTAATAGCAAATTGATGTCTTCCTGCGGCAGCGTATGTTTGTCACGTTTCTTACCGACATACACCAAGTCAGCATCACGACGCGCCATATCAAGGATTTCAGCAGAGACCAGACGGTCGTAAACAATCACATCAGCCTGCTGCAACAAACGCAGTGCGCGAAAGGTCAACAAGTCAGGATCACCGGGTCCGGCACCCACCAGATAAACTTCACCCCGGTCTTCTGCAACTTGTGCAGCATCCACGGCAGCATGCATAGCCTCGCGCGCGGCTTCTTCTTTACCCGCAAAAATTAGTTCGGCGATGGAACCCTGCGCGACATCTTCCCAAAAATGCCGACGCTTTCCTTCATCGGTCAGTTTATCTTTCACTTTGCCACGAAATTCATTCATCAGTGCGGCCAAGTGACCGTAAGCAGATGGAATCAATGTTTCCAGACGTGCGCGTAACAGCCGTGCCAAAACCGGTGAAGCGCCGCCGGTAGACACAGCCACCTGTACCGGCGAACGATCAATCATCGATGGCACAATAAAACTGCTCAGTTTGGGTTGATCCACCACGTTAACGGGAATACAACGGGCATGCGCCAAATCAGAAACGTGTTTATTCACCGCATGATCATCGGTGCCTGCAACAATCAATGCGCAGACTTCAATGTCTGCATCTTCGAAATCACGCGCTACGTGAGAAATCTCATTGTGGGTAACACGATTTTGCAGACTCTCACACAGTTTCGGTGACACTACTTTTATTTCGGCACCGGCACGAAACAATAACGACACTTTGCGTGCCGCCACATCGCCGCCACCCACGACCAAACAACGTTTGCCATGAAGATCAAAAAAGACGGGGAAATATCGCATGAAAACCCTTTTATGACTTTCAGTAGGGTGGGCATTGTCCACCTGTTATATTTTATCCGGGCAATTCAGATGGGCAGTGCCCACCTTACGGTTACACGGCAGAAATGATATCTACTCCACCCATGTAGGGTTGTAACACTTCCGGCACAGTAATACTGCCATTCGCATTTTGATAATTTTCCATTACGGCCACCAAAGCCCGACCCACAGCCAGACCGGAACCATTCACCGTATGCACCAGCATCGGTTTGCCACCATCGGCAGAACGATAACGCGCTAACATGCGCCGTGCCTGAAAATCTTCACAGTTGGAACAGGACGATATTTCACGATAGGTCTTTTGCGCGGGTAACCAGACTTCCAGATCATAGGTCTTGGCGCTGGAAAAACCCATATCCCCGGAGCACAAGCTCATTACCCGATAGGGCAGGTTCAGTGCTTGCAGAATTTTTTCTGCGTGCCCCGTGAGTGCTTCGAGAACATCGTAAGAATCCTCGGGACGCACTATTTGCACCAGTTCCACTTTCTCAAATTGATGCTGGCGGATCAGACCACGGGTATCCTTGCCATAGGCTCCGGCTTCACTGCGAAAACACGGCGTATGGGCTGTAAATTTACGTGGCATGTCATTATTATCAATGATGACATCGCGTACAATATTGGTCAGTGGCACTTCAGCGGTTGGAACCAGATAATAACCATCATCGCCCATTTGAAATAAATCTTCCGCAAATTTAGGCAGCTGTCCTGTACCTCGTAAACTGTCGGCATTCACCAGATACGGCACATAGGTTTCTGTGTACCCATGCTCACGAGTATGGGTATCCAACATAAATTGAATGAGCGCACGTTGCATACGCGCCAGCGAACCACTGAGTATACTGAAACGACTGCCTGCGATTTTTGCCGCTGTCTCAAAATCCATACCCGTGAGTTTCTCACCAAGCTCAACATGGTCACGCGGCTCAAAAGCAAAATCCCGGGGTTCACCCCAACGACGTATTTCCTGATTATCATTTTCGTCAATACCCATGGGTACACTGTTGTGCGGCAGGTTAGGCACGCCCATGAGGATGCTGTCTAATTCCTGTTGTACTTCACGCAGCTTGGCTTCACCATTGTTAAGTTTATCACCCATATCTGCCACTACCGCCAATAACGGCGCAGTATCTTCACCACTGGCCTTGGCTTTGCCAATCGCTTTCGCACTATTGTTACGCAATCGCTGTAAATCTTGCGTGTAGATTTGCAGCTCTTTGCGTTGTTCTTCCAATGCCGAAAGTTTTTCCACATCCAATGTGAAACCGCGATTGGCCAGCTTTTTTGCTACCACATCCAGTTCGGTACGTATTAATTTGGGGTCCAGCATAATATGTCCTGTTTTCTTGATTTTTTAAATAGTCTATTTATCGTTATTTATCATTTTTAGCAATATTTCGTGCGCGTTCCTAATATCCCGCAGGAAAAAGCACGGCCCACCAGGGTATAAATGCCGTTAGATATCCAGAAGCGCAGCGACAAGGAGCATAGTGAGCTATGTGACGGGAACTGCAACGCTGAGTCACTCAAAAAAGGCAAGGAATTAAAATAATGATGCATGACTGCTTATACCCACGTTGGATTTCATTCGTTTGCTGCTTCCCGATTCAACTTACGTAAATAAGCCAGACGTTCACCAATCTTTATTTCCAGCCCGCGCTCTACAGGATGATAGTATATCCTCTCCCCCAAGGCCTCCGGAAAGTATTTCTCGCCTGCGGAAAAACCATCGGCTTCATCATGGGAGTAACGATATTCCTGACCATAATCCAGCTCTTTCATTAATTTTGTCGGCGCGTTACGCAGGTGCAACGGCACTTCCTGCGATCCTTCATTGCGGGCATCACGCATGGCGGTATTGAAGGCTGTATACACAGCATTGCTTTTGGGTGCGCAGGCGAGATACACCACGGCCTGTGCCAATGCCAGCTCACCTTCGGGACTCCCCAGACGCTCCTGTGTATCCCAGGCATTAAGCGCCAGTTGCAAACCACGCGGGTCAGCATTGCCAATGTCTTCCGAAGCCATACGCACAATGCGGCGTGCGACGTACAAAGGGTCACAGCCGCCATCCAGCATGCGGGTCATCCAGTATAACGCAGCATCAGGACTGGAACCGCGCACGGATTTATGCATCGCAGAAATCTGGTCGTAAAAAGCCTCCCCTCCTTTATCGAAGCGCCGCAGACCACCCGCGAGTACTTCGGCCAACAAGGTTTGTGTGATACGTTCTTCACCCTGTTCATCGGGCTCGGTCAGATCAGCGGCGATCTCCAATAAATTGAGCGCACGTCGTGCATCACCATCAGCGGCCTGCGCCAGCAAGTCGCACATCGCATCATCCACTTGCAAATGACGCTTGCCCAGACCACGTTCCGTATCCGCTAACGCACGATTAACCACCTCGCAAATTGCTTCGACACTCAGGGGTTTGAGTACATACACCCGTGCCCGCGACAACAATGCATTGTTTAATTCAAACGAGGGGTTTTCTGTGGTGGCACCAATAAAAGTGACCGTGCCATCTTCCACAAAGGGCAAAAAAGCATCCTGCTGGGATTTGTTAAAACGATGCACTTCATCCACAAACAACACTGTGGCCCGGCCTTGCTCGTTGCGTACACGTTGTGCCATGTCGATAGCGGCACGGATATCTTTCACACCTGAAAGCACCGCCGAGAGACTGATAAACTCCGCCGCCGCACGCCGTGCAATCATTCGTGCCAACGTGGTTTTGCCGGTGCCTGGCGGCCCCCAAAACACCATGGAATGCAGCTTGTCGGATTCAATGGCCAGTCGTAACGGCTTACCTTCAGCTAACAGATGTGACTGTCCGCAATACTCCGATAACTCACGCGGACGCATGCGGTCAGCCAGTGGGCGACTCAATGGATCATCAGATTGGGAGAAGAGATCATGCATGAATAACTGGAAATAGTAAGCGGAAGAAAAGGAAATATCGTCCGTTTCCCTTTTATCTTCCTTCTACTTTCTCGCCGATGACATCGGCCCCTTTGGGCGGCACAAAATCGAAACTATCAGCCGGTAGCTTAAGCCCGGCTTCTACATTCGTAAAAACCAGCTTTGTCACTTGTTCAAAACCGTCCACCAGTTCCATGCTGCGCAGGTGTTGTTTGTCAAAACCGAGTTTTACGGTGGTAAAACCGGTATCTGCCTGCTTGGGTAATAACTGCACCCACAACAAACCATCATCCCGGTCTGGCAATTCCTTGATATCAAAGCGTTGTTCCACCCCACCATCACCACTCAGCAATAACGCCGGGGTATCTCCCAGCGCTTTGTCCAGCGGTTTGACGATAACCTGTTCCAGGTCCACATCATAAATCCACAGCTGTTTGCCATCAGCAATAATTTGTTGCTCATAGGGCAGGCGATAGTCCCAGCGAAACTTTCCCGGACGCTGCATCAACAACGTACCGCGTGATTCTTCCGGCTGGACAAAGGCTGCTCCCTGCACTGTTTGCACAAATTCGGCACGCATGGCACCTTTTTTGGCAAAAAAAGCA
>QIGJ01000043.1 GCA_003229995.1 Gammaproteobacteria bacterium
CCCCGTCAGCGATGACTTACTTATATATTGCAGAGGATAATGAGATGCGCTTACGTAATGGTTTATCATTTTGTTTGATTTTGATAATTTCTCTCTTCTGTATTCATCCCGCTCATGCTGCGGAAATAGTTCTCGATAACGGTCAACCAGGAACCGTGGCCACAGGTACTTGGCAACTTTCTTCTGGCGTTAACTCTTATGGCACGCAATCCCTGTACAGCCGTGAAGTCGGGGCAACGTACCGCTATACCATACGTATAACGGAATCTGGAAACTATGATGTCAATCTGTGGTGGACAGAATTTTATAATCGATCCACCAATGTGGCGATTGATATCGCGCACCGTGACGGCACCGCCCGTATTTACATTAACCAGAAACAAAATGGCGGCCAGTGGAACAAGGTCGGCTCCTGGCATTTCGATAATGATGCCATCATAACCGTTCACTCTGACGCAACAGATAAAAGCACGAATGCCGATGCGGTGCGATTAATTTCTGCCAATGCAGCGGGAGGCGGTAATAACGCCCCCACGATCAGTGGCACGCCCGAAACAACCGTTACCGTGGATACCGCCTATAGCTTTACCCCCAGCGCCAATGACGACGATGGCGATGATCTCACCTTCAACATCAGCAACAAACCCGGCTGGGCGAATTTTAATTTCAGCTCCGGCGCTTTAATAGGAACGCCGACTGATAGCGATGAAGGCACCACACTAAACATTGTGATCTCGGTCAGTGATGGTTTACAGACAACGTCACTGCCTGCTTTTAATATTACCGTCGCTCAAGAAAACTCAGGCGGGGCGGTGGTCGAGCTTATACTAGATAACAATCAACCGGGAACCGTGGCTACCGGTAACTGGCTACGTTCCGGTGGCGCTAATTCTTATGGTACTCAATCGTTGTACAGCCGTGAAGTCGGGGCAACGTACCGTTACACAATACCCATAGCTACGGTAGGCACCTACGATGTTAACTTGTGGTGGACCGAGTTTTATAACCGTTCCACCAATGTGGCCGTTGATATCACACATCGTGATGGCACTGCTCGAATTTACATCAATCAAAAACAAAATGGAGGCCAGTGGAACAAAGTCGGTTCCTGGTATTTTGATGCAGATGCCATTGTGACCATCCACTCCGACGCAACAGACAAAAGTACCAATGCCGATGCCGTGCAACTCGTTTCCGTAGCGAATCAAGTGCCGGACACACAGGCACCGACGGCAGCGATTCATTTTCCGGCGGCAGGCTCTGCATTGACTCAAGTTGACAGCGTCCTGGTCACCGGCACCGCAAGTGATGCCAACATGATTACTCAAGTAAAAGTGGCGGGGGTGGACGCGACTACCACCAATGGTTACGCCAACTGGCGTGCCGTGGTGCCACTGGTACCTGGTGATAATGTTTTATCGATAGAAACTACGGATGAGTTTTCTAATATCGATTCGACGGCGGCGGTGCTTACTGTTGAGTTTAGTCCATCTTTCTATCCGAGAGATTTTGTTCTGGACCTGGCCCTTAACCGGGCGCTGGTGCTTAGTGGTAATGCCGTGGTGACGGTAGACTTGACGAGCGGAATACGCACCACTTTATCTGACAAGACGACGCCGGATGCGGTCAACCCGTTCATAAGTCCGTTTAATATCGTATTGGACGCGGCCAACGACCGGGTACTGGTGCTGGGTCGTGCTAACAACCTCGGTACTTTCGACGTAGACGTAGGTCCCTACGCCGTAGTAGCAGTGGATCTGGCGAGCGGAGTGCGCACTATTTTATCCGGTGTCGCCATCCCAGATACTAAGACCTCGTTCATCGCAGCAACCGGCATCACGCTGGATCCGACCAACGATCGGGCGCTGGTGGTCGATTTAGGTGTTCCTATCGGCGAGGTGACTGAAATAGATTTAATCCCCGAGCTCAGTCGCGTAGTCGCGGTGGATCTAGCGAGTGGAGCGCAAACTATTTTGTCTAGCAGAGCGATACCGGATGCGATCAACCCGTTCAGCATCCCGGTGAACATCACCTTGGATACGGCTAACAGTCGGGCACTGGTGATTAATAACAACTTAGGTTCTGGTTCTAGTACTGTGATGGCCGTGGATCTGGCCAGCGGGGCACGCACTGTTTTGTCCGATGGCCCGTTCCTCCCAGGATATATCGCCCTGGACACAGCTAACGGTCGGGCGCTGATAACCAGATTCGGAGCCATGCTAACAGTGGATCTAGCGAGCGAAAAGCGCACTATTTTATCTGACCAAACGACACCGAATGCGGTCAACCCGTTCCGCTTTCCGAAAAATATCGCACTGGATACGGCTAACAACCGGATGCTGGTGATTAATGCCAGTGCTGTGGTGGCCGTGGATCTGGCAAGCGGAGCGCGCACTATTTTGTCCGACAGAACGACACCGGATGAGATCAACTCGTTCAGCTCTCTATCCGGCATCGTATTGGACTCCGTCAATAATCGGGCGCTGGTCACTGATTCGAGTTTGGGTGCGGTAGTGGCTGTAGATCTGACGAGCGGCGTACGCACCATTTTATCCGACAGAGCAACTCCAAATGCGTTCAATCCGCTCGGCTCTCCGGAAAATATCATATTGGACGAGGTTAACGGTCGAGCGCTAGTGATCGATGAGCACTTGGGTGCTGTGGTAGCCGTGGATCTGGCAAGCGGAGCGCGCACTATTTTGTCCGACAGAACGACACCGGATGCGGTTAACCCGTTCATCGAGGCAATCGATATCACACTGGACGCGGCCAACAATCGGGCGCTGGTAATTGATCTTGGTCGCGACTTCGCTGGTCTCGCCACCGTAGTAGCGGTGGATCTAACGAGCGGGGCGCGCACGATTGTCTCCGACGCAAGCACTCCGAACGCGGTCAACCCATTCAGCCAGCCGTCGGGCATTACATTGGATGCGGCCCGTAACCGTCTACTGATAGTCGATCCCGGTTTGAACGCCCTCGTAGCCGTGGAGCTAAGCACTGGTGAGCGTGTGATCATTTCGAAATAACCGATCCTGAAATGCTCGGCCAGTACGGTCGAGCATTTTTGTAAACTTTGGGGAAACCTCTAACCGTTTTTAACCTTCCTTTATTTGCGTCATTTTCTATTTCATCTGGCTTTTCTTTAATTTACTATTACATTTTGTACCTTCCTTAGGAACATGCTCTCTCCTTATCTATTACAATAGCTTTGTATCGCCCCCGAGTAATTGTTTATACTTTACGGTCTCTTTAAAAAGGAAAGAAACCCTTGACGAATCAAACACAATATAGTGGCGGCTACGCACAACATACCTTGAACGAGTTTTCAAAGCGCAGTATGGATAAGGAAGGACGGTTTTTCAAAGGCTATGTTAAAGCAGGCCAAACTTTACTTGATGTCGGTTGTGGCCCCGGATCATTAAGCATTCAACTGGCTGACATGGTCGGTTCATCAGGCTTTGTCCATGCGGTTGATGTACAAAGTGAACAATTTCCTGCGCTACACGCGGATAACATTCGATTTCAAAAAGCCTCTATTTTTCAACTTCCATTTGCTGATGAAACTTTCGATGCTATCCTGGCGCATGCGGTGTTGTATCACTTGAATGATCAACACAATGCTTTGCTAGAACTGAAACGCACATTAAAACCAGACGGTATATTAGGCATTCGCGATGCGGAGTTTGGTGGCGATGTTTGTTATCCAAAAGTCGACGGTTTAGAGCTGGCCTGGGATATTGCGGAGGCTTGTTTTCATGTTGCCGGTTCAGATATTTATTTTGGCCGTAAACAAGCCAGCAGCCTGATGAAAGCCGGTTTTGAGATTCGGTCTCTTTCTGCCAGTTACGATATTTTTTGCCATGCTAGCGGCTATAGCCCAGAAGGGTTTTCCTTGTTTTGGCAAGATTATATTCAAAGACATGGTAACAAAACCCGTTACAGCAAAGAAGAAATTGAACACGCGGTTGTAACCATTGAACAATGGGGAAATCATTCCGATGCCTATTATGGACGCACGCGGTGCGAAGCCATCGCACGCAAACCATTGTGAAAACAGACAGCCTCGGTGTTGTTTATCAATTTACCGATTGTCATGTGTTTGACCCAAAATTCAATATACATTACAAAAAAATAGACACCAATGCCAGTCTATTGGCTTGTTTGCAAGGCGCGAAACAAATCGGCACACCCGATTTGTTGGTGTTCAGCGGTGATTTATCACACGATAAAAGCATCGCTTCTTATCGATTTCTTGCAGAAAATATTATTAAGTTTTTTCCTACAACCCCGAGTTATATTCAATCGGGAAATCATGATGACTTAAATGCGATGAAGCAGGTTTTTCCTTATCAAAACTGTACCATGAAAACGCATTTTCGCTTTGGTCGATGGCTGATATATTTACTGGAAACAGAAGCATTGGAGGGAGGCTGGTTCCATGCCCGTATATCACCGCCTGTTTATAATGACCTTAAACAAATATCACAAGATAAAACCATCAGTGACGTATTGGTCTTCATGCATTACAACCTGGTTAATCTAAAGTTTAGAGACATACAATGTGGCATCACTGAAACAGATCAATTACGCCAAGCGATGCTGAATACGGGCAAAGTTCGTTGTGTGTCTTCCGGGCATATTCATCAAGAGTATCATTGGTTGGACAGAGGCATAATCTACACTTCAACTCCCACTACCGGCTTTCAATCCCACTTAGCCAATGGCAAAGAAAGTGATGAAAAAATCGGGTTTAAACGTTTTGAGATTTTTTCAGATGGAAGTGTCAGCATGGATACTCAACGTATTTGCTCGCCAATTAAGGGGGTGAGCGTTAAGGTATGAACAGGCTCACCTGGCAGAAACGAAGTCGCGCGCGCCTGCACCCAATCATCATGGCCCTCGCGGTAATATTGAGACAACGGGTGGCCGCTTTGCCCGGCAGGCATATGTAAGTAGCCATTCCGTTCATCACCCGGTGATACAGCAAATCGTTCTGCTGCACCGAACAATGGCCCCAGAACCTTTGGCATATTGGAATCGCCACTCATCTGATCGGCGGGCATGTCCAGCCAAGCGGACAAGAACGGCAAGGCGCCGCTCAATGGGTGGTGAATCGCTGCGGTGTTACGCTCGCCCCAGCTTCGGTCGGTCAGCTGACTGCCATAGGTTTCAGCGAAATAAGCGATGTTTTGATCAACCGCAACTAACATTAATTCCTGCCAGCTTTCGTAGCTCGGAGTCAAAAGATGCAAGGGGCGTTCGCTGAGCAAATCCCACAGCGGCGCCTCGAACTGCCGACTGATCTGCAGCTGCACATCCGACCCATAATATTCCCTGACCGGAGACATCAACATTTCGAATACGCGCGCCCGTACTTCCAGCCTGAATGCACGTACCAAGCGATACCCGACAGAATCAACCGAAGCACGTGGAATCCAGTTTTCGACCAGATCGCGATATTGCTTACGAGCCGGATCACTCTTGACTGCAAGTTCGTCCAGGGCATCAAGCAAAAGACGATGCCACCGCTGCAAGAACACAGCACGGTCATCAATTTGAATTTGCAACATGTCGGTAAGCTCAAAGGTGGATCGGGCAAACAAGTTGTCTCGAATTTGCTGGGCACGTGCTCCAAGTGCGTAGTCGCCCGTACCGATGATATCCAAATCAACGCCATCAACAACACGTGCATTGGCCGTCCAAATTCGACCGGATTCCGGATTGACGATGCGTGGGTAATTCTCAGGGGCGACCCAGCCCAGCCATCCCGCTTGCTGACTCCAGTCCGCAGGAAAACGAGCGTCGTATTTACTACGCAGCGGAATTTTTCCAGCAATCGTCCAGCCAATGTTACCCTCGGCATCACCGCAGACAAAGTTTTGTGGCGGAATACCCATCGTGTTGGCGATATCCAGCGCTTCAGAAACGGTTTCGGCCTTCTCAAGCGCCATTTGTTGGATATTGACGGCAAATGGGTCATGTCCAATCCAGCTCACCGCAATATCCGCATCTGGGTAACTGCCGTCGTCAAGCAGAGGGCCCCAAATGGTCTCTCGTACCATCAATGTTTCTGCATCCGCGTTCTTGATTTTAATCGTTTCGGTAAACACATCAAACTGCTGCGGGCCATCCGCTGTCTGGTAGCTGCCCTCCTCCGCTGCGCCTTGCACAATGACGGCATCGCTCCAGTCACCGTAGCTGTTGGTGAAACTCCAGGTGATCTTACCGTTGCTGCCAACAACCATCACCGGCATGCCCGGTAATGTAAGCCCGGCGATATCGATTTCACCCGGCACAATCAGTCGCACTCGATAAAACACATTGGGTACCTTGATCTGCAAATGCATATCATTTGCGACCATAGCCCGACCGGTATCCGTAAGAGCACCACTGACCGCCCAATTATTGCTTCCTGGCAACAGGCGTTCCGGATAATCAAACCGCAAGGTGTCACTCACAGCAATATGCTTTTTTGATACATCGTAGACCGATGCACTCGGAATTCTCGATGACTGTCGAGACGCTCCCATCATCGGTGCGTCCCACTGCGTTCCTTCCGGATACAGCCACTCGAAGACTTCCTGTGGAAGAACATTGTGCACAATGCCACGGCTCACGTCCGCCTTGGCACGCTCGTCGTTTAAATCCAGGAACATTGAGTATACCGCCAGAATGGAATCTTCGATGCGCCACGGAACCGGCTCCGTTCGAAGTATAAAATATTCGAAGGGTTTGCTGTTCAGACTTTCGAGACCCGCGTTGGTGCCCGCCGTGTAAGCATCAAGTATTGCTTTGTTTTTATCCGACAGGGCCTGCACAACAGCTATTGCACGCGCACGAAAACGATGGAAGCGATGGCGTTTGTCCACATCGAGCGCCATCGCGCCGAACAATTCAGACAGCTCCCCGGCAGAATTTCGACGTGACAAATCCATCTGAAAAAAACGGTCTTGTGCATGTGCGAAACCGGTCGCAAAAGCGACATCGACACGATCCATTCCACTAATGGTCGGAATACCGGCCTGGTCTCGAACGAGGGTGACAGCGGCGCCAATACCAGTAACTGAAATACTCCCGTCAAGCTGTGGCAAGCTACGCGTAACCAGTGCGTACGCCAATGCAATTACCGCGACCAGCAATACCATAAACAAGTGCCCAATTCTTTTTTTCAGCACTTTTTATTACCCGTATAACCTGGGTACCGCCGCTAATAGTTCTTGTGTATACGCTTCTTGCGGGGCATGGCAAATGTTATGTGTTAAACCCTGTTCCACTATTTTTCCGGCATTCATCACTACCATTCTATCGCTGACATATTCGACAACACCTATGTCATGAGTAATAAAAAGTAATGACAGCTGTCGTTCCGTACGCAAGTCTAATAACATTTGCAAAATTTCAGACTGCACCGACACATCAAGCGCACTGGTGACTTCGTCGCACACGATAAATTTTGGATTAAGCACCAATGCACGAGCAATACCAATACGTTGACGCTGTCCTCCAGAAAATTCATGGGGATAACGCCACAAATGAGATTCAGAAAGCTGTACTCGTATTAACATTTGTCGCGCAAGATCAAGACGGGCTTCCTGGCTTGCACCGATGCCATGTACGGCCATCGGTTCAGTCAAGGTTGTCGCAATATTCAACCGAGGATTCAATGACGACATGGGGTCTTGAAAAATCATTTGCATTTTTGTACGAAACGGCTGCATTTCACGACGTTTCAGCGGGACGATATTGGTACCGGAAAAAAAAATTGCTCCGGCTGTAGGTTCGATTAAACGCAGTAATGCTCGACCCAATGTCGTTTTACCGCAACCCGACTCGCCCACCAAGGCAACGATTTCACCTTCTTTGATGGTCAAATCCACACCATCTACCGCTTTTATATAACTTGCCGTCCGCGCCCACAAACCTTTTTTAACGGGAAAATGAACTTTCAAATTTTGCACTGTCAGTATTGATTTTTTTTCTGATAAATCTTGTTTGTGCTTAATGTCTTCTCCCGCTTCTGCGCGTGCCCGAATCATGTTTTCCGGTAAAGCAGCTAAAAGCTCCTGGGTATACTCATGCTTGGGCTCTCTTAAAATCTGCTGCAAACTGCCCGCTTCGACAATAATTCCATTACGCATCACCGCAACTTTATGTGCCATTTTTGCGACGACACCAAAGTCATGGGTAATAAATAAAATACCCATGCCTTTGCGCTCTTGAAGATCTTTCATTAAACGCAAAATTTCTGCTTGCACCGTCACATCCAACGCCGTTGTAGGTTCGTCCGCAATCAAAAGATCAGGTTCACAAGCCATCGCCATGGCAATCATCACCCGTTGGCGTTGTCCGCCAGACAAACGATGAGGATACTCGTTGACCCGCTGCTCGGGGTCTGGAATTTGCACTTGCGCCAAAGCTTCAATGGCACGTTGTTTTGCGCTACCGTAATTCAGCTCTGGCCAGTGTAATTGTAATGCCTCAATAATTTGATCTCCTATCGTATAAACCGGATTCAGCGAGGTCATAGGCTCTTGAAAGATCATGGCAATACGGGCGCCACGAATGTCGCGCCGAGGATGCTCGGTCAGATTCAACATATTGACCTGTTCCTGCGTGCCGTCGTTATGTCGATAATCAAACCAGATTTGCCCTTCAGGATGATGACAAATTTCTTTGGGGATGAGCTGAATAATCGAAAGTGCGGTGATCGACTTGCCACTGCCGGACTCCCCAACCAAACAAAACGTCTCACCTTTTTTTATGTTAAATGAAATACCATCAACAGCCTGAACCACTTCTGCACCGGAATCCAGATAGGTTTTTAAATTTTTGACGGTTAATAACATATTTAGGATTTGCGTTTCATATGAGGGTCAATTGCATCGCGCATTGACTCACCGATCAAGTTATAGGCGAATACCGTTAAGAATATGGCTCCTCCCGGAAAAGCCGCCATCCACCAATTAAAAGTGGAGGATTGTACCGACTGGTTTAACATCTGCCCCCACGAAGGATCGTCAACCAGCCCTAAACCCAGAAAGCTTAACGTCGCTTCGGCAAGAATGGCCGACGCCACACCAAAACTGGCCGCAACCAGAATCGGTGCCATTCCATTAGGCAGCATATGACGAAATAAAATAGATCGCAGTGGTAAACCGCAAACAATTGCCGCTTGTACAAATTCTTGTTGCCGCAAACGCAGGAATTCGGCACGGACATATCGCGCATAACCTGGCCAACCGGTGATGCCAATAATCACCATCATCATGTATAAACTACGCTCAAAAAAAGCAACAAAAATGAGCAATAAAAACAACGTTGGCACCGCTTCAAATATTTCGACCAAACGCATGCCGATCATATCTACGATGCCAGAAAAATAACCCATTAAACCACCCAGAATAACGCCAATAAACATCGCAATACCGGTCGCAATAAAGCCGATGGCCAAGGCGATGCGTGAGGCATGTATCATCCGGCTCAATACATCCGCCCCATTTTCTTCCGTCCCCATAAGATGAATGCGATCATCATCACTTAAGGGCGCTTCCAAACCCGTGTCGCCTTGCTCTCGGATATAATCTTTTGGCGAATAAGGAATCGGGGCACGAATCACCCAGTCATAGTTTGCCGTCGCTTCATTCACACGATATTGCTCGTAAATTGTGAGCTGAGGTGGATTAACAAAAACAACACTCAATAACGCAATACCACCTCCAACAAGCGCCAAAATAGCGATGTTTTTTGTGAAGGGCAGGCGAAGAAAGTAGAGTACGACGACACAGATAAAAACACCCAGTATCGTCATATCACCTGAAGTTAAAAAACGCAGAGCGGGACTGCTGATCTCATCATTAACACTTAACAATAAAGGGTGCGAGTTCGCTAAAAACGGGGCAAAAACGGCAACAAAGGCAATGACTGCAATCCAGGCCAAACCCAATTTTGCACCAAGGCAAGAAAACACATCGCGCATAATTTTTTTGCCGTAGCTCGCGTCAACCGGCTTGGCCTTTTGCGTGTCAGAACTACTCATAACTCACTCTCGGATCCGCTATCGCATAACAAAGATCCGCAATCAAATAACTTAACAGTGTTAACAGACCACTGATTAGTGTGATCGACAACACGAGTTCCCGGTCTCGCCCTTTCACCGCTTCCACGGCTAATTTGCCCATTCCATTAATACTAAAAATGCTCTCAACAATCACCGCCCCACCCAACAGACTCGGTAGCAGGCTGGCAGAAACCGTAATTAAGGGCAACAAACTGTTACGAAAAACGTGCCTCCATAAGACATCGTTATCATTGACGCCCTTAGCCCTAGCGGTGCGAGCATAATCAGAAAGCAAATTTTCCAACATTGAGGTACGTGTTAATTTTGATAAAAAAGCAAAGCCGCCATAGGTTAAACAAATAATAGGTAAAACAAGATGCCAGGCTCGATCAAGCAAAAAACCTCGGACAAACGGTCCTTCTTGAAAATAAGCCGCCACAATGAACCCGATACCCAGCCCGACCAACCCCATAAAGAAAACACGCAGAACCGAATATTGTGCGTAAGCTACGGCACCAAACAAAGCAGCAGCAAGAGAGATCAACATCAGATACGTCATTAGCCCTTGCTCTTTTTCTGGTAACGCATCAGCCATGAAAAACCCGGCGGCCAAACCAATAACAGAAAAACAAGCGGCTCGAGTATAGGGCTTGCTCCAGCGACTCATCCAAACAAAAAATGCCGTTGCAAACAAGACCGAGAAAAGGAGCATGAGAATGTCTGACAAAGAACCCCAATGGGGTAAAAAGACCATATCCAGAGCCGCTCTCTCATTGAGCCCTGAGGTAGGAAACCAATGCCAGTACTGATCACTCGCAAAAAAACCAATTAACAATACGCCGGTCAACATCGTCGGAACCGACCACAAACCCAACATCATTACGCTGGAACCCACGTCAAAAGGCTTACCTCTTTGTGTTGCTGCACGCACACCAATAGCAACAGCAATAATATAAATTATTGGGATGGAAATAATATTAAGCAGCGCGGTAATGGGTACTCTTTCGGCAATCAAATCCGTAACCGGGCGACCATAAAGAAAACTCTTACCCAGATCAGAACCTTTAAACAAGGAAAAGCTATCTAGGTCGCCCTCTTTATTGAACGTAAAACCCACAGGAGAAACGTTATTCAGCCAGCGTAGATATTGAATAGGCGCAGGAGAATCTAAACCATAAAGTTTATTGTAATAATCCTCCAAAGCCTTTTTGGCTTGCGGTTCAAGATTCTGGCCTTCAACCAAGCTTTGTGCACTAATACCTCCGGGAGCCGAAGCCATCACGACAAAAACAACTAAAGTGATACCCAATAAAGTGGGAATCATCAACAAAAGTCGGCGTACAATATAGGTATACATTTACGTCGTTACGCTTTATTTAATTGGCATATTTCTGTTGCTCTTGTGGCACATACCACTCAACAGGAACCGAAGAGCTGTTTAAACCCATCTTGGTAATAACAACATTCTGCATACGCTTATCAATAAAAGCCATCGTTTTGCGGCGCATTAAAAAAGTATAGGGTTGATCCTCAAACATAATGTTTTCAGCCTGCCGCCACAATGGCATACGTTCGTCTTCATCAACGGTTGCACGCGCTTTATCAATTAACGCATCCAATTCTGGATTTTTGTAATTAATAAAATTGTCACCGTTATTATCAACCTGCTTACCATGAAACATCTGATAAATATCGGTTTCTATACCACTGGACCAACCTAGAGAAATAGCATCGAAATTTCGCTCACTCAATAAATCCAGCATCACAGACCATTCTGTGGGCTTGGGTTTCATTAGAATGCCCGCACTTGCATAGAGATCTTTTAAAAATAAAACAATGCGTTTTGTATCTTCGCTGCCCTGAAAATAAACCAGCTCAAATTCAAAAGGCGTACCCGTCTGATCTTCTATAATGCCATCACCGTTTGTGTCCTGGTAACCCGCTTCGGCTAACAGTTGTTGCGCCTTTTCAAGATCAAAGTCTCTGGGTTTCAGCGTCGTATCATGCTGATTACTTCTTGGGTTAAAGGGGCTGATGGCCACCTCGCCATAACCCAGCATAATTTCATCGATGATACGCTTTCTGTCGGTCAAATAGGTCATGGCCTGGCGAACTCGTTGATCCGCAAAACGCGTTACTTTTCCTGATCTGTTCTGATTCCAGCCAATATAGCTATAACCTGCGGAAGGGCTCATGTATTCAAAATTTAAAGTGCGATGCGTTAGGTCATCGTCCGCCAAGAGATTTTGATATTCCCTGGGTCGCGCACCATAAACGTCAATATCCCCATTGCGAAAAGTAGTCAGTCTGGCACTATCGTTTTCAATGATCTTCCATAACAATCTATCAAACGAAGGCTGTACCACTCCCCAATAACGAGGGTTTCTCTTTATTTCAACCAACCCTTGATCAGGCGTCCACCCTTTAGGATCGGGTAAACGATACGGCCCCGAGCCCAACAACAAACCCTTGGACTCATTAAATTCTTCGCCTTTTTCCAAATAAGGTTCATAAAAATGCTTCGCCAATATTGACATACTACCCGCTAAAGACAGCGCATTAAAATAAGGTTCTTTGTATTTAAATTGGACAGTATATCGATCTATAGCAGTAACACTTTCAACTTTTTCAAAATAAGCGCGACTGCGTGGTGCAGCAATGCGCTCGTCCATGATAAATTGATAACTAAATGCGACATCTTTAGCTTCCAATGGCATACCATCTGAAAAACGGACATCTTCACGCAGATTAAAGGTAAACGTCAAACCATCCTCATGAATTTGCCAATCTTTGGCAATCAAACCCGCCCACTCCAACGAATCAGAATCACGGACTAATAATGATTCCAATATGTAGAGCTGAATATTAGATGAGTAACTATCCTGGGAGACCAAAGGCGTAATAGTTTTTAAACCCGTAGCAAACGCTTGTACATACCAATCGCCCTCTTGATAGTCATCCTGGCTCGCAGCTAAGACGGCCCGACGAAAAGCATCAGGAGGGGCATTATCTGGGTTTGTATCTGTATTCGTATTTTGAGGATTCGCAGCAACAGCAATTTGGCCTTTACGCAAGCGTTGTTCAACATTACGAATCAGTCCTTGCATCTGCCTCAAATCTTCGGCTTGTTCGTTCATCAAGCGCTGCATTTGGGCCATTTTGTCCCATTGTCGATCCACCATGTACATAGACAGCAACATGATAATCATTAGTACAACAAGAAAAGAAAATAAAGAAAAATCCTTAACAGAAAAACTACGATCCATCGTATCCACTTACCCTGTTATTGAAATAGGAAGTTTAAGCATAACGGGGATTTCTCGCAGGAACAAGGAGCAATCAGATGATTGCTGTAAAATTTAGAAAATCAAAGCAATAAGGGAGGTGAGCATTTATTAAAGTACCAGTGACTTGTTCTCGTTCCCCACGCTCCTGCGTGGGAATGCATGTCGTGCCAATATTTTACTGTGGTATGGGTTCCCACGCAGAGCATGGGAACTAGAGATTAAGCCGATCGAAGCGCGCAACCATATTAAAAAGGCGGGGGTTCGGAAGGTTCCTGAAGCATTACTGCTCAAACAAAAAAAAACCCCTAATGCCTCAGGCATCAGGGGTTTCGACTTTAAAAGCCTGGCGGTGTCCTACTTTC
>QIGJ01000146.1 GCA_003229995.1 Gammaproteobacteria bacterium
AGAGGCTATCGCAATAAGCTTAACATGCCTTTGCATTTAACTCAGGCAGACCATCGATTGAGCAGAAAATCATGCCCAGTTTGCCTTTGTCTTTCATCGGGTATTTATCCAATTTGAGTCTCTCGCTGCTTATCGCCCATTTTCGGAAAGCATCACTTCCTAAAATTTGAGGGGTCTAGGCATAACGAGAAGGATAACTTAGGAATGGGCACGAAATAACTTCCCTGTTTGGCGCCTGGATTTAGTGCGTATTCGCCCGTTCTTCAATCGCAAAACCTCGACTTCATAATGCGACCATGTTTAGACGAAAACTTTCATTAATCTAAAACATTTCCTGCGGGTCCACATCAATGGACCAACGTACCTTGCGGCCCAGTTTGTCGGACTCTAATTGTTGCAGCCAAGGTTCTAGTAAATGGTGCAGTGCCGCTCGCTCGGAGGCTTGTAATAAGAGTTGTGCACGAATTCGGCCAGCACGGCGTTCCATGGGTGCAGGTATGGGGCCAAGCAGTTGAACACGGCTTTCGCCAAAATTTGCGCCAAAGGCTGCTCCAAGTTGCTCGGCAAGCTGGCGGGCATGTTTAAGAAATTGCAGCGGCAACTGACCGTCTGCCGCTTCGGCGCGTAGCAAGGCCATGTAACTGTACGGCGCGAGTTGCGTTTGTCGGCGCTCTTCCAGCGCGGCTTGTGCGAAGGCGGTGTACCCTTCGTGTAATAATATTTGCAGCAATGGGTGATCGGGGTGGTGAGTCTGGATCAACACCTGCCCAGGTTTTTCCGCCCGTCCTGCACGACCGGCAACTTGCACCAATAACTGTGCCATGCGTTCAGTGGCACGAAAGTCAGCGCTGAACAGGCCTTGGTCAAGGTCCACGATGCCGACCAAAGTGACATCCGGAAAATGGTGCCCCTTGGCGAGCATTTGTGTGCCCACGAGGATGCGTTTACTGCCGTCGTGTACGCTGTCCAACAGGCTCTGCATGGCACCTTTACGACGGGTAGTATCACGGTCGATACGTACGATCCCGGTATCGGGAAATTGTTGTTTGAGTGCGGTCTCCAGTCGCTCGGTGCCGACACCCACCGACCGCAATTCGTTGCTTTGGCAATCCGGGCAACATGCGTCAGCGCGTCGTTCACTGCCACAGTGGTGGCAGCGCAGGCGTGTATTACCATTGAACAGCGTCATGTTTGCATCACAACGCCGACATTTGGCCACCCAGCCGCAGTCGTGGCATAACATGGCGGGTGCATAACCTCGTCGATTGAGAAACACCAATACCTGCCCGCCTTTGTCGAGGTGTCGATGCAAAGCATTAATCAGTGCAGTGGACAGACCATCGGACATGGGTTGTTTGCGTACATCGAGTACGGCAATGTGCGGAGGTTGTGCGACACCGGCCCGTTCTGCCAGCACTGACCGGGAGTAACGCCCCTGATGGGTGTTGTGCAAAGTTTCCAGTGACGGCGTGGCCGACCCCAGTACCACTGGCAGGTTTTCAATATGGGCACGCTTTACCGCCACGTCGCGTGCAGAATAGCGAAAACCTTCCTGCTGTTTGAACGAGGCATCGTGTTCTTCATCAAGAATCATTAATCCCAATCTGGCAAACGGTGTAAACACTGCTGAGCGGGTGCCGATAACGATGGCGGCTTCCCCGTTACGGGCCATTAGCCAAGTATGAAGACGTTCGCGATCTGATAGTCCTGAATGAAGTACCGCGATGGGCGCTGCGAAGCGTTGCTGGAAACGCGATACCAGTTGCGGAGTGAGGCCGATCTCCGGCACCAGCACCAGCACCTGTTGGTTTTGTGCCAGCACGGATTCGATGAGCGCCAGATACACCTCGGTCTTACCGCTGCCGGTAACACCGTCCACAAGATGGACACCGAAATCCCCCAGTTTTGCCGCAATGGCTGCAACGGCCTCAGTCTGGGCGATATTTAATTGAGGAGCTGTTGTTGATTTGCCCACAGGCAATGGCTGTAAATGGATGCGTTCGGTCACCGCCACCCAGCCTTTATCGATCAGTTTGTGCATCACCGGTCGCCAGTTATTCTGCACGGCATCAATGTGCGATGCCGACATGGCGGTATCCGGTGCAGTGCTTAATAATTGCAGCAGCGCAGCTTGCCGGGGAGCACGACGACGGGTTTGTGCCAGCAATGATGAATCCAGTGTGTGTCCATCATCCGTTAACTGCCAGACCTGTTCGCCCTTCATTTTGGGGGCATGTCCTTGGCGTAACAGAGCTGGCAGGGCATTGCTCATCACTTCGCCTATCGGGTGTTGATAATAGCTGCTCGCCCACATCAGCAATTTTAGCAGTGGCTGTGACAACGCGGGTGTTGTATCCAGTATGTTGCTGACGTGTTTGAGGCGTGATCTGGGTACGTCTGTTTTATCGCTGATCGCCAATATTACTGCGACCACGGTGGTGCGCCCAAACGGTACCCGCAGGCGTATGCCTGGCTGTAGTGTGTGCAAGTCGCAAGCTGTCGGTGGAAGATAATCAAAACAACGACGCAAGGGGGAGGGTATGGCGACACGTAAAAAAATATTGGCTGCGGACATCCGCGCCACTCTAACAGACCTGGGCTGAGTCTAGTCGTATAAGTACCTGAACAACATTATTTTAACATTTTCTTGTTTATTTTCCGGCCTTCTGCGTTGCTACTACGGTCACATAGCTCACTTCGCAGCGCTTTGAAGGCCGAAAAATACCCTGTGAAAATTTTGTTAAAATAATGATGCCCAGGCACTTAACCGCTTTCCTTTTTTCTGATCACTAGTGTGGTATTAGTCATCGAGGCGCACTGCTATTGTCAGCATCCAGTGCCAACTGATTGTCATGCCATCGCTTTCCCGGTTATCCACAAAAGCTGTGGATAACTTTGTGGACAACTATGGTAAAAAATCATTTCATGCTGTAATACCAGTATCATATCGAAAATGGTTGTTTTTTGATCACATTATATTTAATATATTATTCAATGGGTTACAGGCTATCAATGAGTTACCGTCAAAATTATGGATACATACCGGAGTATTTTTCGTTTGGAAAAAATATTGTGTATAAACTCAAAAAGTCTTGACATTTTTTTTCACCAAGCAGTATAAGGCTTGCGGCGGCGTGGGGTATTTTTGACGCTCACATCACATCATTGCGCACTAAATAAAGGGCGGCACTCTGGCCTGTTGAGTGGCGCAAGCCATATGACACATTGCAACCCAAAACAGTTTAAAATGCCCGCGCCATGAACGCACAAAAACGACAGGAAATATTTCAGAGGCTACAACAGCATATCCCGGAGCCGACTACCGAGTTGCACTATCACACATCATTTGAGCTACTGGTGGCGGTAACCCTGTCTGCGCAGGCCACGGACAAAGGCGTTAATAAGGCCACAGACAAGCTCTTCCCGGTAGCCAATACTCCGGAGGCGATTTTGGCGATGGGTGAAGAAGGCCTGAAAAAATACATCAAAACTATTGGTTTGTTTAACAGCAAAGCCCGACATATTATCAAGGCCTGCCAAATACTGGTGGAACAGCACAACAGCGTGGTACCGGAAGACCGTGTCGCGCTGGAAGCGTTGCCCGGAGTAGGGCGAAAAACGGCCAACGTGATTTTAAATACGGCCTTTGGTCATCCTACTATTGCGGTAGACACACATATTTTCCGGGTCTCCAATCGCACTCGCATTGCACCGGGTAAAACCGTGCTGGACGTGGAAAAAAAACTGCTGAAGTTTGTGCCGGATGAATTCAAGCTCGATGCGCATCACTGGTTGATTCTGCACGGGCGTTACACATGCATTGCCCGCAAACCGCGTTGTGGTTCCTGCGTGATTGAAGATTTATGTGAATACAAAAAAAAGGCTTACGAATAATGTTTGGACAGGACCGCAATCAACTTCGACAGATGTATTTTGACGTTTGGCGTAAGCAACAGAGTGGCGAACTGATGCAACCACTGGAGGCGATGATCGCCGAGGTGATTGTACTGCACTCGGAATACCACACTTTGTTGGAGCAGGGCGAAAATGCATTGGACAAGGATTTCCTGCCTGAAATGGGTGAAACCAACCCCTTTATGCACATGGGTATGCATATTGCGATTCGTGAGCAACTGGCCACCGACCGGCCGGATGGTATTGTGCTGGTGCATAAAAAACTGTTGTTGCGTTTGCGGGACGTGCATGAGGTGGATCATCAAATCATGGAATGTCTGGGAGAGTCATTGTGGGAGGCGCAGCGCAATAATAGCGTACCGAACGAGTCACAATACCTTCAGTGTGTGCAACAACGGGCTAACAAAAAATAGCGAACAGGGCTCAGAAATAGGGTCAGGAACCGTGGGTGAGGACGCGATGTTGAACTCGGTACAGGGGAAAAACTTTGCAAGGAAATCAGGTGTTTTTTCTGGCTGCAATGCGCATACGTAACGCATTGAGTTTAATGAAGCCCTCGGCATCCTGCTGATTATAAGCACCTTTATCATCTTCAAAGGTGACGATGTTGACATCAAACAGACTGTCCGTGGCAGACTCACGCCCCTCGACAATGACATTACCCTTGTACAGTTTGAGCCGCACCCGGCCATTGACGGTCACTTGTGATGCGTTGATCATTTCCTGCAACATTCTGCGCTCCGGTGCCCACCAGTAGCCGTTGTAAATCAGTGTGGCATAACGTGGCATCAGCTCATCTTTCAGATGTGCCACTTCACGATCCAGGGTAATGGACTCGATGGCACGATGGGCTTTGAGCATCACCGTGCCTGCCGGTGTTTCATAACAACCACGCGATTTCATGCCGACGTAACGGTTTTCCACGATGTCATCACGGCCGATGCCATTGGCTCCCGCCACTTTGTTAAGGTGTGCCATCACCTGCGCGGGACTCATGGCCTGTCCATCGATGGCCACGATGTCGCCTTTTTCAAAATTCAGTTCGATAATGGTCGCCGTGTCTGGCGCATTTTCCGGTGACACCGTCCAGCGCCACATGTCATCTTCCGGGCCCGCCCAGGGGTCTTCCAGTACACCACCTTCGTAGGAAATATGCAGTAGATTGGCATCCATGGAGTAAGGGGATTTTTTGCCGCGTTTCTGTTCCACGGAAATACCATGAGTCTCGGCATAGGACATCAGTTTTTCGCGTGAGTTGAGATCCCATTCTCGCCACGGGGCGATGACCTGCACATCCGGCTTGAGACCATAATAACCCAGCTCAAAACGGACCTGATCGTTGCCCTTGCCGGTAGCGCCATGCGACACCGCATCAGCACCGGTCGCATTGGCAATTTCAATCTGGCGTTTGGAGATCAGCGGCCGCGCAATTGAGGTGCCCAGTAGATATTCGCCCTCATAAATGGCATTGGCACGAAACATGGGAAATACAAAATCGCGCGCATATTCCTCACGCAGGTCATCAACATAAATTTCTTTGACTCCCGCCGCCTGAGCCTTGGCCCGTGCCGGTTCGACTTCTTCGCCTTGGCCTATATCGGCAGTGAAAGTCACCACCTCGCAATCGTATTCATCCTGCAACCATTTAAGAATAATGGAAGTATCCAGTCCACCGGAATAGGCCAGGACAACTTTTTTAACGTTTATTTTCGACATGATTTTAAACCTGATTCAATGTGTAAAGCGGGCACCGCGCGGTATTATAAGCCACTACCCGACCCGTCACAAAATACCGGTGCATTACGCGACTTTTGCCGTCGTCACCGGCCCTGCCCATAAACGATACAAACAGCCAACCGCAATAACAAACCAGAGTGCTACCCAGAAAAATTCTGGCAGGCCGGTTAATTGCGCCAAGCTGGCACCATCACCCAGATCGCGCCCGTCCAGAAGATATAATGGACTGCGAATGGCATCCAGCATGACAAAAACACCCACGAACTGAATAAAAAATTTCACACTGAACCATAACGACTTTACTAACGGTGTGGCATATATAAACAGTAAAATCAACAAGATAATAATGGTGGATACATCACGCGCCCACAGCAGTAATGTCACTCCCAGCATCACGACCATTATCCCCACCATGCGTTTTGCCTTTTTTGGGGACAGGGTATCAGCGACACTGTAGATCAGTAGCCCCCATAACGCGCTACCCGCATAACCCGAAAAGCTGATGAAAAAGCGTATGCCACCACTGGTTGTACATACACCGGAACCGTTAAAAGACAGGGTGATATTATGAATGCTGCCCCCCGTTAACAGCGCCGCAAGTCCGTGGCTTATTTCATGGAAGAAGGTTTCACTCCACAAAAAAGGTAAATTGATGAATGGCAAATAATCAATAATAAAAGCCGCAGCAATAAAAAGGATAAGTTGTTGTCGTGATGTTAATGTCATATAACTATTTTACGTGCCTATTCCTTAAGCCCCAATGAGTCCAGCCAGCAATAAACCGACGACGATATAAATACTGCCTTCAATGGTACCGACAGCAATATTACCTTGCTCGCCAACTTCTTCTCCGATATTAATGCGAGGTAACACTCCATGACGAATCACAATGGCAATCAACGTTAATAAAATGAATAAAACCAATGCAACCACAAACCACAACATGAAAACAAGCAGGAAGGCATCGGCATCATATTCCACCGCAGTAAAGGCGGCGCTGACTGCTATGGCAATACCGATGCGGTAAGCACTAAAACGAAGCGCCAGAGCAACGTTATTTTCTTCAATTGCCTCATGCAATTGTTTTCCTTTATGACTATGGCGTTTTGCATACACTTTGACGCGATATAAAGTGGCCAGTGCCATGATAATTTGTGATGCAATAAAGCTGACAACCACTGCAAAAATGGCCATTGTCATGCCCCCGTCGACCCACACCATGGCTCCCTTGATAATAATGGCCGTCGCAATCATATTGCAGGCATCAATGATGCCAGCGGATATATTGCCTTTCATAATTTGATCGTGAATCGATAACCCGGGAAATGAAACACGATCAAAAACAAGACGTGTTAACCACATCAGTATTATGCCAATGACACCAAACAAAATCACTGTTAACACTTCATTGGCGAGGTTATACCCGGCATCACCGGAAACAACCCCCATCAGCATAATGCTGACCGCTATCATGGCACCTGCCAGTGATATACCAAAAGCCTTGTTATCATTATGTGAAATTTCTTTTGTAGCGGACACATTGCCCACCAGACCGGCGAAAAAACGCATCGCACTTAATAACGCCACTGCAATCAGGAAATCCACCAAGTAATAAGATGCCAAACCTATGTCTACATTAACAAAATCCATGAACATTTTTTGTTTCCTTATTTGCCTGAGCGAAAGCTGCGTGAGCCTGAATATGACGAACTGCGACTACTGGAGCCATACGAGCTGTAGCGGGATGAGGATGATTTTGATGACGATTTTGATGATGTTCCGCCATAGCGGGATGAGCGTTTAGCGGTCGTTGCATAACGGGCATTCGTTGCGGCGCTGGGTTTGTTATATCTGCTGGGGTAGCGTTTGCTTAAATTCTGATTTTGAGCAACATCGGCATTGGAACCCCAGCGGTTACGGCCATAATTTCCGTAATAACTGTAATGGGGGCGTGATGACCATGAGCTGTAATTATAACGATTCATACCGAATACGTTACTAAACATGGAGTACATGCCATACCAGGCCCAAAAAGATTGCCCGCTACTACCCTGAGTCCAACTGCCATAGGCCGGATTGCCGACTAGCGCATTGGCCTGCTGGGCACTGGCCCGCTGTGAAGCGGGCACATTGATTACCGCCAGTTGACCATCGGATAATGAGGCTAACGTATTGACCACATCCGCCAAGCCGTTATTGAATTCATAAACATCGGCAGCCGAGTTGATTAATTGTAATTCCTGTAAGCCGCTGGAGGCTGTTTCTGTATTGGTCGGGGTCAGGCTGACTGCCATCAGTCGTTGATTCAGTGTGGTGTAAGCCTTGCCTTGCGAGGTCGCTTCTTTTTTCAGCAGTGTGGCGATATCCCGATAATCCGGTTTTTGCTGAATTAACGCACTGGCATACTTATCAATTAACAAGGCATTGCTTAGCCCGCGCGCATCCAATTGATCTTTCAAATACGCCAGGCTGGATTGCGCATTTTTATGTGCGTCGCGCAACTGTCCCTCAAAGCGGTTGCCACACGCCGATAACAAGGCAACTATCAGTAAGAGCCCAAGCGAGTAAGTGAATATCCTTAATTTATTTGTTTGCATTATCGACTCCTATGAAATCAATGCTCTCACATCATCATTGCTGTGCATATTGGTATCCTTGCTGATGGTGATTAATGCCTGTATATCCGGTTTTGCGCGTGCGGGAGGGTTATACACCAACGCCTGGCTGTGGCGATCAATGTAGGCCACCGCAATACCGGCATCATGCGTGATTAAACGCGCCACCACATCGCACCAGTCCATATTGCTTATTTCCACGTCGTAGCGTCGGTATTCGTCCCCCTCGCTGTTAAACATGTTTTCGATGATGCGTTCTGAGCCTGGGGCATCAAAGGCACGTACCATCATTTCAGGGTACGCGCGAATTGGTCGTATCACAATATTGGCTCCGGCATCTTCAAGCCGCTTGCGGTTGTTATCCTCAACACACTCAGCCAGGATGTTGGCCTTGACGTTTAAATCTTTCAGGCGATGTAAAATATCAAATGTACGCCCATCCGAGCTTTCATCATTTTCATCTTTTGCCAGTACAATGATATCATGGGCCTGAGCGATACAAACGGCAATCAGGTCTTGTGGGTTGCTGGCATTGCCGTTGTAATGCACTACATTGTCAAGCTGGGTAATAAAATCAGGTAAACCCTGTGGAAATTGTCGGGTCAGTAAATAAATGACCGTATCATTATAGTGGGCTGTTGCCCTGAATTGTTTTATCAGGCGTTGCAGATAACGCTCGCCAGAATGCGAAGGGGTATTTAATATGACGATATGCTGGTTCATGTCCCAACTCCAATGGCCTTTGGTTTTTTGCTCGCGGATCGCAAAACGGTAATCAAAATAATCACCAACCACCTTGGCTAATATAAAAATACCACCCAGATAAATCAAAAGAATAGTGGCAATACGCCCCTGAGTGGTACTGGCCGATATATCGCCATAACCCACGGTGGTGGCCGTGGTAAATGTCAGCCAGGCTGCATCTCCTACACTTAAGTTCTCATAATGCACCATAAAGCTAATATGTAAAATGAAAATAAACGTTAACAGAAAACATGACTTTCTGATCGAACGAATTAAATCATGCTGTATGCCGTGTTTTAGCCGGTCACGTTTTTTTATAAAATAACGGAGTATTGAGTGCATATAAAGATGGGTTTTGTTCGCTTTTTAACCTAGCCTGACCGGTACATTCTTAGTCCGGCAACGCATTTTTTGTTGCGCTAAGCAATTCTTTCTTTATTTTCTCACGGATTTGATCTTTCATATCTGCTGTTAACTGGTAACGTTTGGCCAATACGTCATAATCTTCGGCCGACAGGCTGATACTCAGTCGGGGTCGTATGGGCTTTTTTCGTGGCAAACCGATAATATCACGGATATAATCTGATGGGCTCAAGTTTTGCTCAATCGCTTTAATACGTACCGCTCTGAATTGTTCCTGCTCTAACTCAAATATCACCTGAACGGCGCGGATATTTTTATCTGATTTCGTCCAGGCGCTGGGAATGTTCTTTTTTGCGGTCATATTACGTTACGCAAGCCAATATTCTTCGACTTTATTTAATGCCAAATAAGCAATTAAATAGACATCGGTGCGGCCACCATCAAACACTTCAATGCGTATTGCATGGCACCGATCGTCGGTGACCAGTAATTTATAATCGAATCCTTCCCAGTCGGCATCTGTTAATGTTTCATTACGACAATCTTTTTTGCTGCGATAGGCTTCGTTAGTGCGCTCCTGAAAATACGATTTGCCGATGAAACCTTGTAGTTCATTCAACTCGGCATTCGTTTGGCGCTGGATACGATGATCGGTATTATCCGGCTCATCAAAAATGGCAACGAACTGATCACGGCCAAAAATATCGAACACTTTTTCCGGGAGGACTGCCATGGCCATTTCCAGCGGTCGATCCGGGTTCACCGTGCTGACGGATAACAATACACGTTGATCAACCCCTTCCAGAATGGAAACCGTTTTGCAATTTTCTATTGCGCTGATGTCATAAAACACCTGCTCAGACACTTTTAACGTCTGCCCGGATATCAGTGTTTGTTCAGAAAATTCCATTTTTAACATATCCCCTGGCTGTAAATCTTTTGGGGATTCAACGGTTCGAGCGGGTGGTGACTTGTCGCCACCACCCAATATCGACTTAAACAAACCCATGGCTAACTTTGCCCTTTCTGTTTTTTCAATCGATCCAGAATTGATGAACCTGAGTTGCCTGAATTGACAATCCCGGCATTTTTCAATTTGGCTTGCAGGTCATCACCATTTTCATCGGCATGCAATTCCATTGCCGCTGACGCCTGATCTTCACGTTTTTGCTGACGTTCCTTGATACGTTCAAGCGAATCCGTTGCACTGCGCAGCGATGAGTTTGAGCCTGAAAATTTGGCCGAGGCCAAATCATTGGCTTTTTGCACTTTCGCGGTTGTTTTAACCACTGACACTTCACGATCCATGGCCTGGATGTTGCGTTCGCTTTGACGAATCATTTTTTTCAGGCTGGCAACCTTGGAATCGTAGCCATCGCGTATTCCTTGCTGAATCGTCAGTTCATGTTCAAATTCAGCAATTTTGTTTGCGATATCCAGTGCCAGGCTTTCATCACCTTTGTCTATCGCTTGTATGGCATAAGTTTCATGTTCTGTAATTTTCTCACCAAGGTCTTTTACTTTGCGATCAACACCCATTTTTTCAGCCATAATTGATGTCAGGCCGGTTTTGGCGTCGTTCAGGGCTTTTTTGGAATCACGTATTTCTTGCTCCAAAATACGAATTGCCTGTGAATCAACAATTGCTTCACCTACTTCCGTTGCACCACCGCGTACTGCGCTTAATAATTTGTTAAATATACCCATAGCTTATGCAGCCTCCTTTAAATAATCTGATACTGCTTCAATGGCTTCCAACACATTGTCACTGAGCAGCTCTATTTCATGTAATAACTCGTCGATGCTGGCTTTGGGTGACAGCGCACCAAACATAATGTACTGGTCACCAATTTTCGAAAATGCCGATAATGGGATCGAAACATTCATCATCAGCATGGCTTCCACCATGGCGGTGCGTTTATCCGGGTCAACCTGTTCGTCGCCAAATAAATAACTGATGCACAGTATCTGTCCTTCATCGGCGGTCATGTAAATTGGGAATTCTTCCCGGTCTTCCACCTTGATGCAGGCCACTTTATTTTCGGTATCAAACATTTCAACCGACAGGCTGATGCCATGGGATGTTTGATTTTCCGCCAAATCCTTCATCAGTTGCGCTAACTTTTCGGTGCTCATATTTCCTCCAGTGGTCAAAGGTGAGACATAATATGTCCTGGCGACATATTATGTCAACTACTTGTCGATAATATATATTCCCTGCTGTTTTTCCCAGTCAGACTTGTGGTACTGATAAGCCGCCTGACTGTTGATTCTATTCACTTTTATACTGTCCAATTGATCAAAAAAGTGTCGATTAAACTCAAATGCCGCCAATAAAACACTTCGTGTAGACCAGCCATCGTTTACCGTCAGGTGGTCTTTTTGTGCCAGCCGGGCTCTGGCAGACACACCATTTTTAGTCGCAATGGTCCAACCCCACTCACCAAAACTGGGTACATTATGATGATACTGCTCCACATGCATAAAACCTGCGTATTGCACTGTTTTGCCAATGGATAAAAAGGTATTTTTGGCGTGATAAGGCGAGGTGGATTGCACCACCATAGCACCATCACCGGTCAATAATGTTTTAAGTTTGGCGTAAAAGCGCGCGGAGTATAATTTATTCAGGTCCGGGTGGCTGGGATCAGGTAAATCCACAATGATGACATCATACAAACGTTGCTGTTGAATCAGTTCATCCACTTTCAGAAAAGCATCGCCAAAATGCGTCTGCACCCTTGGGTCACTGAAAGCATATTCGTTTAAGTCCAGCAACGCCTGATTGATGGTTTTTCCCTTATCAACATGGGGGGTGGTAAAAAAGTCAACAATAGCCGCATCAATATCGATCAGGTCAACCGACTGTGGTTGCCAGCGCAACACATCCCGTAGTGCTAGACCATCTCCCCCTCCAATGATTAAAATAGCATCATGACGGGCGGAGGCATGCATAACGGGTGCGACTAACATCGCATGGTAAATAATTTCATCGTTACTGGCGAATTGTGAGCGGCCATTAATGAACATCGAAACGATTTTTGGCTTGGCCGGGTCCATAATGCGTTCAGTAATGGTAACGTGCTGATATTCGGTGTTGTAACTGAAAATGACTTTGTCTTTGTAGAGCAAGTCCTCCATGGCGTTATCCCAGTCGATACCGTTGATTGCAATCGCGACAACAACGCCAGCCACCAGAAGGTGCGCACTGACCACCCACGCCCCAAAACGGATGCGCTTTCGATAAACACTGTAAAACAGTAAGCCAACCAGTAAATTAACGCTGGCAGTCATCACTGCAGCAGTGGTGGGAGGCAGGCTCAGCATAAACAGAACCCAAATGGCTGCGCCTATACCCGCCCCAATGTAATCCGCGCCGTAGACCGAACCGGCATTATGCGCAACATGTTCACCATAAAGCGTTTCCCGGATGCTGGCAATTAACGGGATCTCCATACCAATGAAAAACCCCAAAATAAAACCAACCACATAAGGCATAATAGACGCTATTTTATGTGCCCAGAGAATCATGCCGCCACGAGGAATTAAATCAGGGGGTAACAAAAACGTTTCCATCAGAATTTGCGGCAATATATTTGCCAGCGCCGTTGTCGCGGCTAATACCAATACCGAGCTGACACCAATCAATGCCACGCTGACTTCCAGCCAGACAAAGGCAGTAAAATGAGCTTTAAAAATGCGCGCAGTAAAAGCTCCCAGACCCATTGCGACGATCATCACGCCAATCATGGCAAAAATGACTTGTTCAACTGCGCCTAAAATACGCCCCGCATAATGTGACAGCAAATATTCATAAATGAGTCCACAGCCCGCCAAAATACCCATAATGGCGAATAACACAAAATCATGTTGACGTAACGACAGTTTTGATGGGCGCTGGTTCATTTTTAGTTTTGTTATTCCGTTTGTTCTGTGTTGCGCTGCATTTTATATCCCTGGATCCTGGATATAAAGCATACCAGAATGACAGCATTCTCGACTTCAATTACATCGCTTTAATTCAGGAAATTTCTCAAACAAGTCATCGACGGAGAAGGTGATGACGTTTTCACCTTTGAA
>QIGJ01000330.1 GCA_003229995.1 Gammaproteobacteria bacterium
TATCCGCCGGGCAGACTTTGGAAAATGGCATTGTGTTCGCTATCAATGGGTAACAGCTCAGCATTGTTTTCCCGCACGGCATCCATTAATACTTTCCCCGACATCACCAACGCTTCTTTATTTGCCAGTAAAATACGTTTTCCGGCATGCGCGGCAGCCAGTGTCGGGCGCAACCCGGCCGCTCCCACAATAGCCGCCATCACCTGTCGGGTTTGTTCCAGCGCCGCCACCATCTCCAGGCTATCCACCCCGCTTAACACTGTGGTTTCCAGTCCTGCCGTCCGTAATCGTTGTTGCATCTGCTCTGCGGCATTGGCATCAGCCAGCACAGCATACTCCGGCACAAAGGCGCGACATTGTTCAAACAGTCGATCTACCTGTGTATTTGCGGTTAATGCCACCACGCGATAACGCTCAGGGTGCCGGGCAATCACATCCAGCGTACTCACGCCGATGGAACCGGTGGCTCCTAAAACGGTAACGCCAATCGGGCCCGTGGGAATAACGGCCATCACGCTACACTGGTTCCGGTTAACCCCGTCAACCAAAGCCCCACCACAAAAACAGGCGCAGCGGCGGTAACGCTGTCGATACGATCCAGTACACCGCCGTGTCCGGGTAGCAAGGTGCCACTGTCTTTAATCCCGGCGTGGCGTTTAAACATGCTTTCGGTGAGATCCCCCAACACGGAAAAAATAACCGTCACCAGCGACAAGACAACGAATACCGGCCACAGGTTCCCAGACAGGCCCAAAACCTGAGCTGCGGCGATGGCATAAAGTGTGCTGATGGCCACTCCACTGCCCACACCCTCCCAAGTCTTCCCTGGACTCACTGCCGGTGCCAGCTTGCGTTTACCCCACGCCCGACCGCCAAAGTAGGCACCGGAATCTGCCACCCAGATAAGACTCAGCAGATACATCACTAACAATGGCCCCTGCTCACCACTGGCGTGCAAACCCACCACCGCCAGCCAAGTGGGTAATAATACCAGCAAACCAATCAGAGACAGCATTGCGGATGACGACCAACGCTGTAACGTCCGTGGATAACCCAATACCCATACCGTTGCCAACAACCACCAAAACAGGCTGAGTATCGGTAAAGCCAGCCAATCGGTCGTCGTACCTGCCGAAAAAGAGTCTTGTTGAAAAAACCAGAGACTAATCAGGCCCAGTGTCACGACGACGACGTAAAGAATACGCTGCCAAACCACCTTCAGTTGCATAAAACCCGTCCATTCCCAGGCACCCTGCACAATAAACAGGGCAAGCACCAAGGCAAGATAAGGTGTCGGCAGGCTCAAGATGCCCCATACCACCAAGGGTACCAGAATGGCGGCCGTCATCAGGCGCTGTTTCAGCATCCCGTTTCGCAGACCTTGTTATTCTGTTCAACCTGTTGGCCGGTACGGCCAAAACGACGCTGTCGGGAGGCAAACGAAGCAATGGCATCGCTCAACGCATCAATATTAAAATCCGGCCATAAAATATCGCTGAAATAAAATTCGGTATAAGCCAATTGCCATAACAGAAAATTACTGATGCGGCTTTCACCCCCCGTGCGAATAAACAAATCCGGCTCCGGCAAATCCGCCAGACACATACCATCCGCCATGCGCTCCGGCGTAATGTCTTCCACGCTCAATTGACCGGTTTGCACTTGGGTAGCGAGCGATTTTGCCGCCTGAGTAATATCCCAACGCCCCCCATAGTTGGCCGCGACAACAACCGTCAGCCCAATGTTGTTTTGCGTGAGCGCCTGTGCCTCTGCAATGCGTGTTTGCAGCGCTTTGCTGAATCCTCTGATGTCACCAATCACCCGCAATCGCACATTATTTTTGTGCAGACGCCTCACCTCTCGTCCCAATGCCGTCATGAACAACTCCATGAGCAGACCCACTTCCTGTTTTGGGCGACGCCAGTTCTCACTGCTGAAAGCAAACAGCGTCAATACTTCAACACCACTTTTGGCACAACCCTCCACCACACCGCGCACAGCTTCCACACCGGCACGATGCCCCATAATACGGGGTTGATTACGTTTTTCCGCCCAACGTCCATTGCCATCCATAATAATGGCAACATGCCGGGGAATATTTTGTTTTCCGACAGAAAGCGTCGCAGAAGAAGTATCAGAGGAGATGTCATTTGCCATTACAAAATACCTGCATCACAAATATGCCATTGAATGGCAAATGGTACAAAGAGAGAATGGCGTGATAACACGAGAGGCTCACTAATCGAATATAAAGTTAGTCATAATTAGAAAAAGGCGGAAAATTACAGTGCCATCAAATCTTTTTCTTTTGCCTCCAGCAACGCATCCACTCCCACGATTCGTTTGTCTGTCAGTTTTTGGATAGCGGCTTCAGCCTGACGTTCTTCGTCTTCGGTGATGTCTTTTTCTTTGAGCAATTCTTTGAAATCACTGTTGGCATCACGACGAATATTACGAATCGCCACCTTGGCATGCTCACCTTCGGCACGCACCACTTTGGTCATGTCACGACGACGTTCTTCCGTCAATGCAGGCAAGGGCACGCGAATCACCGTACCCGAAGTGGCTGGGTTCAGGCCCAGATCAGAGGTCATAATGGCCTTTTCCACAGCCTGCACCATATTTTTTTCCCAGGGGGTTACTGTCAACATGCGGGCATCGGCAACACTCACTGTTGCCACTTGATTCAGCGCTGTTTCCGTACCGTAATAATCAACAGTAATGTGATCCAGCAAACTGGTATGCGCCCGCCCGGTGCGCAATTTTCTCAATGCATTTTTCAGAGCTTCAATGCTTTTTCCCATACGGGTGTCTGCATCCTGCTGAATTTCGTCAATCATTTGCTTTCCCTGGTTAATCTGTATTTTTTGCGTTTTATTTAACCAACGTCCCTTCATCTGAACCGCGCATAATACCCATCAACGCGCCCGGTTTGTTCATATTAAAAACACGCACCGGCATGGACTGATCACGACACAAGGCAATTGCCGTGGCATCCATCACCGCCAGCCCTTTAGCCAACACTTCGTCATAACCCAGAGCACGGTACAACGTGGCATCCTTGTCCTTCATGGGGTCTGCGGAATACACACCATCCACCTTGGTGGCTTTCAGCACCACGTCGGCACCGATTTCAATGCCCCGCAAACTGGCCGCAGAATCCGTGGTAAAAAACGGACTGCCGGTGCCGGCGGCAAAAATCACCACTCGGCCCTTTTCCAGGTGCCGTACAGCGCGGCGCTGAATGTAAGGCTCACACACCGTATCAATAGGCAACGCCGACATCACCCTCACCTGTAAGCCATGTCGTTCCAATGCATCCTGCAGAGAGAGTGCGTTAATCACTGTGGCCAACATGCCCATGTAATCACCAGTGGTACGATTCAGGCCACTGGCGGCAAGGCTTACGCCACGAAAAATATTCCCGCCACCAATCACCAGTGCCACTTCAATATCGGCGTCCACCAACTCCCGGATCTCAACAGAAGTTCGGTCGATAACGGCGGGATCAATACCAAACTCGGCATCACCCATTAAAGCCTCACCACTCAATTTAAGCAGGATGCGTTTGTAAACCGTTGTCGCCTTTTCGTCTGTCATTCGCTGATCGGTACCTTTTAATTGGATAATGCGTTTTTGATCATGTGTTGATGGAGCAACGCTGTTTATTTTTTAATCTCAATCAAGCGCTAAAAACATGCCGGAATGAGGTATTTTCAACTATTAAAGCGCCTACTTAACAGGTGCTATTAACTATTTGATTTCACTCAAATTTAAACAATAACACAGGAGCGGGCATTAGCCGCCCTGGGCCTGGGCCATCACTTCTTCCGCAAAGTTTTCGACTTTCTTTTCAATGCCTTCGCCCACTTCCAGGCGGTCAAAACCCACCACGGTCGCACCGGCCGCTTTCAACAGCTGCTCTACGGTTTGATCCGGGTCTTTCACAAAAGGCTGTCCCGTCAAAGTGATTTCCTTGAGGAATTTTTTGATGCGTCCACCGACCATCTTTTCGACGATTTCCGGTGGCTTGCCACTTTCAGCGGCCTGCGCAGCAAAAATAGCTTTCTCTTTTTCAATGAATTCGGGATCAACATCCGCTTCAGACACGCAGGCAGGGTTGCTCGCTGCCACATGCATGGCGATATCTTTGGCCAGAGTTTCATCCCCCCCTTGTAATTCCACTAAAACGCCAATGCGGCCACCGTGTAAATAACAGCCCAGCACACCGTCTGTGGTTTTACACACAAACCGACGCACATTCATATTTTCACCCACCTTGGCAATCAGGTTTTTAGTCGCATTCGCGACTGTTTCGCCACCCTCCATACTCAATGCCAACAGGGCATCGATATCAGTCGGTTTCTGATCCAAAGTAACCTGCACCACAGCCGCTGAAAAATTCAGAAAGTCATCACCCTTGGTGACAAAATCAGTTTCACAATTGACTTCCACCATTGCAGTGCTTTTTCCGTCAGCACTGGTCTTGAACACCACCAAACCTTCCGCCGCAACACGCCCGGCTTTTTTGTCAGCCTTGGCAGCACCACTCTTGCGCATCAATTCGATAGCAGCATCAATATCGCCGTCCACTTCCACCAGTGCTTTTTTGCACTCCATCATGCCGGAGCCGGTACGCTCACGCAGTTCTTTTACTAACGCAGCAGTAATTGCCATTGTCATCGTTCCTCAAATGTCGTTGATTCTGATCGCACATGAAGGCTCGCGCATACCCTACCCTCACGTACCAAAAATCACTGGCGGATACCTCTGGCCAGCAATTTTTTCGTTCTATTTTTCCTGCCCTCTTTCTCCTGTCCTCTCCGTTTATCGCAAAGTGCCGTCAATAACAAAAGAGGGGCAGCCGTAGAAATTATTCCGCAGCTGCCGCAGGGATTACGGCTACCGGCGCTACCACTTCAGATGCTACCACCTCAGGAGCAGCGGCTTCAGCAGCGGTCACTTCCACAAAACCATCGTCGCCCCGAGCCTGTAGCACTGCTGCACGACTTTCCACGATGGCGTCAGCCACACCGCGCACATACAACTGGATAGCACGCATGGCATCATCGTTACCTGGAATGACATAATCAACGCCATCTGGATTGGTGTTGGTATCTACAATGCCGACTACCGGAATACCCAGTTTGCGTGCTTCGGATACCGCAATTTTTTCGTGGCCGACATCAATAACCAGCACAGCATCCGGCAAACCGTTCATGTCTTTAATGCCGCCCAGGCTACGCTCCAGTTTTTCCTGCTCGCGGGTCAACATCAAGGCTTCCTTTTTGCTAAGCTTGGCGAAACTGCCGTCAGCAGCCATGGCTTCCAGCTCTTTCAAGCGCTTGATGGAACGTTTGACGGTATTGAAGTTGGTCAGCATACCGCCCAACCAGCGATGATTCACATAGGGCATACCCGCACGATCAGCATGCTCTTTAACGCTGTCGCGAGCTGCCCGCTTGGTGCCGACAAACAGTATCTTGCCTTTCCCGGCAGCCAGTTTGCTCAAAAAATTGGTCGCCTCTTTATACAGAGGCAGGGTTTTTTCCAGATTAACGATATGAATTTTGTTACGCTCGCCAAAGATGTACGGGGCCATCTTGGGGTTCCAGAAACGGGTTTGGTGACCGAAATGAACTCCGGCCTCCAGCATTTGACGCATGGTCACTTGAGACATGTGCTACTCCTGATTTGTATGGGTTAAACCTCCACGCATCCCATGTACCAACCCTTGCCGGAAAACCCCGGTTCAGGCACCCTGGTACATGTGTCGATACGTGTGCGGATTCAGGGGAAACGGACAGGACAACAAAGCCACTTTTCCGCGATTTCCCCAGTGATTGCCTTAACGGCGCGGGCTTTATACCATATACGGCCTTTTTCAACAATCAGATAACTGATTTTGGCTGCAAAAAGAGACCATTATTGACACCTGATCCACAGCTGACAGACAGCAGGAAACCATTATGAGCATTACCCTGAAGACCTTTGAAGATATCGAAAAAATGCGCATTGCCGGTCAACTGGCAGCAGAACAACTGCGCATGATCGCCCCGCATATCCAACCAGGCATCACCACCAACGAACTGAACCAGATTTGCCACGATTACACCATTAACGAGCAGCAGGCCATCCCTGCTCCACTCAACTACCATGGTTTCCCCAAATCCATCTGCACCTCCGTGAATAATCAGATCTGCCACGGCATCCCCAGTGCCAAAAAGCTCAAAAATGGTGACATTGTCAATATCGACATCACCGTTATCAAAGACGGCTACCACGGTGATACCAGTAAGATGTTTTTCGTCGGCAAGCCTTCTATTCTCGCCGAGCGCCTGTGTCGTATCAGTCACGAATGCCTGAAACTGGGCGTGGAAATGGTCAAACCCGGCATCCATCTGGGTGACATCGGCCACAGCATCCAAAAACACGCCGAAGCCAACCACTTTTCCGTAGTACGCGAATATTGTGGCCACGGTATCGGCAAAACCTTCCATGAAGAACCGCAAGTGCTGCACTACGGTGACGCAGGCACTGGCGTTATCCTGGAGCCGGGCATGACCTTTACTATCGAACCCATGATCAACGCGGGCAAGCGCCACGTAAGACTGATGCCGGATAAATGGACCGTGGTCACCAAAGACCGCAGTCTCTCAGCTCAGTGGGAACACACGCTGCTGGTCACCGAAAACGGCTACGAAGTGCTGACCCAATTGCCGGATGACGAGATTTAGGTCTGAATTTTTTCAGATCAACCCGCCACCCCCGGCAGTTACTGCGTTTTTAATAAAACAACACGACAATACTGAATACATTCAGCAGAGTAAAATGCCCTTTTGATGGGAGAAGTCTCGGTCTTATATGAACAGGAAAGGATGAACGGGAAAGGCAGCCGTAACCACCTTTCCCGCAATGCGTAAAAAAACATCAAACATTTATGAATTACGGCATAATTACACAGCCCCTTTTTCCATATTGCCAGTCATGCCAAGTGGCAACGAGAGGCTTGCAATAATCGGAGTTGCTGTTTTGTGTACCAGCGCATTTCTCACAGTATGGGTATAGAGGGTAGTGACAAAAAACTCACGTACAAGATTTTCACCTAAAATCCCCATAATCAGCGGAATGATGCTGACGAGTGCCAACCAGTTAATGAGAGGAGAAGCATCTTTAAAAAACATAAACGAAGCCAGTCCCGCTAAACTCGTTATTACAAGAAGTGACCGTGTAACCAGTGTAAAAGTGTATTGCGTTTTCATGTTTGTCATCCTTGATGTTTGGTTATATGGAAGTAGTGTCCATTGAGAACACAACTCTTAGACGCACGCGCATTAAATTTGGTTGACATTTTTGTGAAAAATTACCATTTTTTTTTGATTTGTATGGAATAATGAGGTAAGAAAGGATCATTTTATTCAAACTTGTTACAATACATTAAGTTAGATGCATGTTGCGAGAAGTTATCTCAGAAATTTCTCATATCAGCCAGTATTATCAAACATTTTCCGTTTTACGGAACCAACATGGCCAGTTAAATCTGTTGATTAAAATGGTGGGTTAAGTCTGTTGACTGATATGAATATCGAATCCAGATTTGATGTCGCTTTTGTGTTTCATAACGGGTATAGGTGATTTTACCCGGGTTATTACGCCATAGCCTGAGATCCTGAGTAAAGTACTTGAGATCGCTGCACTGAAACTGGCTGATCATACCCTTCGGGTGGTTATCAGTTGGCCGATCACGCCGCCGCACACTGGCCAACCCTCGGAGACCCTGCTCACGGGTGACACCTGCCACTGACCACTAACAATGAACCACCAAGCAGGCTTGTTTGCACAAAAAACCATGGCTACCTGCGGAAACCAGTATCCACTATTTTATTATGGCATTTCAGCAATGTTGACCTGGTTTTATAGATGCTTTACCCTGGTTTGGCCTGAAAATTAACGATTTCCGGTATTTTTTACATCATTGATAAAATCTAATATAAAGGGGAGCTGGTTATGACTTTTGCTATTACGCTTTTTGTTATCCTTATGGGCACTGCATTTGTAGGTATGTTTACCTCTTAATTGACGGTAGACTGCGGTTTTCCTGCGGGGTAAACTGCCTAAAAAGGGCTGGGACGGCGATATATTGCCTCAGCCCTTTTTTATTATGTATTATCTCAAAGCGGGCTATTTCCACAGGTTTGCAATAAATATTTTGATGTGTAATTGATTTCCTGCTCAATTTCAATGAGCAAATCCGTAAAATTCTCTGCAATATCATTTTTCCTGACCTTATCAACAAGCGCATCACAAATTTCAGATAATTTTTGGGCTCCAAGGTTGGCACTACTACCTTTTAGTGAATGGGCAGAGAATTCAATGCTTTCTATATCAAGGTTTTGAATGGCTACACGTAGCTCATTAAGCCGCTTGTCCGCACCTTCAATAAATAACAGAATAATCTCGGCATATTGTTCTTCGGAAAGTACCTCCACAAGATCATTCAATAATTTAAAATCAAAATGTGCAGACAGGTCTACGTCATCATGCTGATTCACTTCTAAAATATTACCAGTAACCATGGGAGTGGTCTCCACATCACTACTGCCTATTTCAAACTTGGAAAAAACATCACGTATTGCCTGTATGCGTATAGGTTTAACCAAAAAATCATCCATGCCAGATGATAAACATGCCTTACGATCCTCATCCAGCGCATTGGCCGTTAATGCAATAATCGGCGTACGCTTTAGTCCCAGTTCATATTCCATTTTGCGCATTTTTCTCGTTGCCTCAAACCCATCCATAAGCGGCATTTGGCAATCCATCAAAACTACGTGATATTTATTTGACTGAAATAATAAAAAGGCCTGTAACCCATCGCTCGCAATATCAACTTTATAACCTTGTTTGTGTAAAATTGTCACAGCAACCTGCTGATTTATTGCATTGTCCTCAACCAAAAGTACCGAGGCGGCATGATTCCGTGTTGAAGAGTATTTACTTATAGCCCCCACACTATCTGTGTCATTATTTTTTTTACCTTCCAATAATGACAAAGCCTCAAACAATGCGGCACATCTTACCGGGCGGCCAATATTTGCATTAAGTTGAAAAACCGCCGACTTTCCGATGACATCGTTCTCCGAAAGTTTAAAAATTCCCATGCTGTTTTTTGCGTTAACAATTTTTTTTCGTAAATCGACTGCATCAGTAATATTGCAACTCAATAGTTCATCAATATCCAGTATTGCCAGATCAACGGAAGGAACTTTTGGAACAGTAAAAACATCACTGGTACAGTCAATCGACATCACCACTGTACATCCCCAATATTCAACAAGATTGGTAATTGCCTCTCGAACCGCAACGCTGCGCGCAAAAATATAAATGGTTAAATTAAATTTAGATTTCTTACGGTAGTCTCTCATTTTCTCTGAAGAAGAAAGTCTGGCTGTAAACCAGAATGTACTACCAACACCCTCTACAGAATCAACCCCCATCTTCCCTTCAAATAATTCCACCATTTGTCGGCATATTGATAAACCAAGACCAGTACCACCATATTTTCGGGTTGTCGATTCATCAGCTTGTGTAAACGTGTCAAATATTAATTTTTTAGCCGATTCGGAAATACCAACACCCGTATCACGAACTATAAACTTATAAAAATTATTACCCGTAGAAGAATGGTTTTTATCACACTCTAAACTAATGAATATATCACCATGATCTGTAAACTTCATCGCATTACTAATCAGGTTGTTCAAGATTTGCCGCAATCGGGTTGGATCACCAATAACATACTCTGGTATATCATTATTGATATGAGAAACAATTTCGACACCTTTATCCTGTATTTTTTTGGCGTATAACCCCACTACTTCTTCAAGTAAATGTCGTACATCAAAAGAAATTGATTCAAATTTAATTTTTCCAGCTTCAATTTTTGAAAAATCCAACACATCATTAATAACACTCAACAAGGCTTCTGCTGAATTATAGGCTGTATCAATAAAATATTTTTGCTCAGAAACCAGATGGGTATCACGCAGTAAATCCAGCATACCTAACACGCCTGTCATTGGCGTACGTATTTCATGACTCATGTTGGCAAGAAAAGTGGATTTCGCTTTTGTAGAATCTTCAGCTTGAGAATATGCTAATGATAACTGGGTATTTTTTTCGCTTAATTCCTGACTCTTGTTTCGCACATTCCGTGTTACTGTTCGTGCAATAAAAATCCCCACCACTAACGAAAAAATCTCCAATAAAAGCAACATCAACCAAATGAATTGATAATCATTCATGTTACTCTCTACCGCCCTATCGGTATATTCCTGTTGTAAATTAATCAATTCATCCAAAAGGCCCAGTAATATTTTTTGTTCTTGAAGTCCTTCGGTTGCAGCAATAGTGATGGCATTATCCGCTGTTTCCTGCATCAACAGTTCAGCGATTGTTCGATTTTTAAGTTGCGCTATGTTTGCGGCTATTTCCAAACGTTTATAAATGTCATGTTCTCTTTTATTAGCACCCAAACTAAGCAGCTCTTCTCTGTGAGAGCGGTAGTCACCTGCATATGAATAAAAACGTAACAGTTCTGCATCACGAGAAAAATAATCGTCGGTCGCCAGCATCGTATAAATACTGATTGCTCTTTGCATAATGGCATCACGCATGGCAAAAGCCAGCGCAACTTTTTTATTATGCACATTAACAATGGCTTCCATATTAGAATTAAATTCCTTCAGACGATACAGGCTCACCGAGGTTACCAGCAAAACAAGCACCAGTATGACGCTAAATCCCATGCCGACGACACTTGCCAGATGACCATATTCTGTGCGTTTTTTATGCCGTTGTTGAGAGCCCTGCCACGGTATTCGCATTACTGGCACCTCATCATGAAACCGAAGGGTGTAAAGTAAACAGACACCATATGGCCGTGAAGTCTGGCGTTGCTATCGCAACACCACAAACTGGAAAAATAGAATAATTTATTACTATTCAAAGGGATATGTACCATTCCGCATGCAAAATAATGACCTTTTTCAGGGCTGACTTCAAAAAAAACCCTGAAGTTCCGCTACATTTTGCCGCTATTTTGCAGAGAAATCACTAATCCTGGATATCAGCTCATATAGGCTCTGTCCGTAACAGGAAAACAAATGTATGTGGAACAGGGCAAGGAATGATCTCACAATACCATTTTTTTCATAAGACCAGCATCTTTGGGAGTGTATTAATCTGTGCCATTTTCTTCAGTATTTTTATACCGGATGTGATAGCAAAAAATAATACCACACCGACAAAAAACCTTCCCCCAGTAAAAGATATACGGATCTTGATTGATATTTCGGGCAGTATGAAAAAAACAGACCCCAAGAACCTCCGTCGGCCCGCAGTCAAATTGTTTGCCAGTCTCTTGCCGGAAAATATTTTTTCCGGTGTATGGACATTCGGAAAATGGGTCAACATGTTAGTTCCTCATAACATAACGGACTCAAAATGGAAGGCTGCGGTCCATGCACAAGCGCCAAATATTAACTCAACGGGTTTATTTACCAATATTGAAGAAGCACTACGACGTGCAACGTGGGATTGGAAAGAATATAACCCCCATTATGAGCGCACAATTATTATTCTGTCTGATGGTATGGTCGATATCTCAAAAAATTCGGCAGAAAATAATGACTCAAGATCACGGATTTTGAAGGATCTTCTAACAACACTCTCGAATGCCAAAGTTATCATTCATACCATCGCCTTGTCATCACTATCAGACAAAAATTTATTACAACAACTATCATTTTCTACTGGAGGTATTCACGAAACCATTGAAACCACAGAAGATCTTGATAAAACATTTATGCGCATATTGGATGTCGCAACGCCAAGGGATGAATTGCCACTTATCGACAACAAAGTGAAGGTAGATAAAAGTATTAAAGAAATAACATTTTTAACTTTCCGCAAGGATAAATCATCGAATACACGCATTATTTCACCTTCAGGAAAAATATATTCTACTAAAAAAGAGAATGATGGTGTTACCTGGCATTCAGAGAATCAATATGATCTGGTCACAATAAAAACACCGGAAACGGGTACTTGGAGTATTGATACGGCTATCGACCCGGATAATCGGGTTATGGTGGTTACTGATTTAAGACTCATTACTAGCCACTTACCGGACAACCTTCTGGCAGGCGATACAATCCCTTTTTATGCGCACCTGGAATCTGAACAAGAAATCATAAAACGTCGGGATTTCCTTCATTTCGTACGTATGTCGATCAAACATTCAAATGAAACAAAAAACAAGCCCTATTCCATTAAATTAAAGGATGACGGAAAAGGTATTGATGAGTATAAAAAAGACGGAATTTATTCAGCTGAAATCAAAAAAACCAACATTCTGGAAAAACACACACTTGAATTAGTTGTTAATGGCACCACATTTAAACGCAAAGAATACACACACAATTAAAATTGTTAAATACCCTGCGATTATTGATATCAATAAAACATCACATAATAATATTTCAATCAGTATTATTCCCTATCAAGCATTGATCAACACCGAATCATTAAAAATTACTGCAATATATTCTCGACCTGATGTCGACGACAAAAAATACCCCATAAAAAAAATAAGTCCTGCTGAATGGAGGGAAATTATCCCAACAAATAATGTT